>DASXAI010000425.1:0-4335 GCA_036406775.1 Acidimicrobiales bacterium | reverse complement strand
GCTGCTGTCCGCCCAACGGTTCCGGCGTCGTTGGATGCCGTATTGGCGAGTCAGCCGGAGTTCGTTGGATGAATTATTGGATGGCCGCCGACGCGTTCACGGCCGGTCGATGCTGTCTCGGAGCCATTGGGCCGTCACGTCCAGCAGCGCCGATCCGGTGACCGCTCGGTAGGACGGGCCGTCGAGAGCCCAGCAGGTCACAGTGCGAGCATCGGGATCGGCAACAATCAATCGTCTACACCGTGGGCCGCGTAGAAGCCGAACCTCTCACAGGTCTCGTCGTCGGGCGAAACGACCTCCACTACGACGGCGGCGGTGGCCACCCACGTCGTCGTTGGCAGGCCTCGGTGATAGCCACGGTCGGGCACCCGGCAGTCGTCCGGGTCGCCGAGGTTGAAAGGACCCGTCCCACCAGCCCGACCGAGCGAGCCACCGGAGCGAGCAAGGCGGCGAGCTCGTTGTCGATGTACCCATGAGCAGGATGGGCCGCTGGTGCCAAGTGGTAGGACCCCTCCCAGACCTCGTCGAACGTGTCGACTCCCAGCTTCCGGCGCCGTCGGATCAGTTCCTCCAGCTCGGCCGGCCGGGGTCCGAGCACCACGGCCTTCACCCTGATCATGCTAACGGCGGCCACCGCGGACCCGGGCTCGGTGGTCGGGCGGCGGGCGAGGGCGGGCCGGCGCTGGTCGGCGGGACGGACATCTGCGTCGACGAGCGTTTCGACGTCGCCCAGCCGTACCACGGCTCCGTTACCGACCGAACGCCGAGCGATCCACGTCCGCAGTCGGTTGGCGAACACCGAACACCCACGGCATGAGGCGACCTAGCCACATCGAGGGCCTACGTCGCTGTGCTGCTCGCGACCGAGCAGTTCCTCTGATCGCGAGCCACCGGCTGGTGACGGGCGCCGGTTCGCCCCCCGTAGGCGCGGTCACAGCAGCTCCTGGTGCTGGCCGAGGAGGGGAGCGCGGCCAGCCGCCCACGGCGTCCTCGTGAAACGGTACGGCGCGCCGGGGTACGTGAATGTGCGCCCGAGCTCCGGATGTTCGATCTGCACCGGGAAGCCGCGGGCGGCGAAGTGGGGGTCGGCGATCGCCTCCCCGGGCGTGCGAATGACGCCGGTCGCCAGCCCGATCCGCTGGGTCTCCATGAAGAAGCGGTGGGCGTCCAGATGCTCGGCGAGGAACCACAACACGTCCCGGCCCGCGCCGAGGATCTCCGCCAAGAGAGGATCAGTCTCGATGTCGGCGACGTTGAGGTAGTCGCGTTCGGCACCGAGCTGAAGGATCACCGACGACGCGAACTCGTCTCGTAACCCGAGTCGATCGAGTAGCTCCAGTAGCCGGGCGAAGGTCTCAGGCGTCCGGGGCAAGACGCCGGTGTTGACGTAACGGCCGTCGGCGCAACGAACTTGGGTTGGCGGCGTCCGTTGCGGGGTGGCGTGTCGGCCCGTCTGGCGCTGCACCTCCCACTCACACATCAGCCAGCCGTAGGACGCCATCTCCGTCGTCACGTTGCTGGCCGCGTGAAGGTTGACGTCGACGTGCTGACCGGTGCCCGTTTCCTCTCGAGCCACCAGCGCGACCAGCAATGCCATCACGGCCCAGTTGCCGCCGGTGTGCAAGGCCTGGTTGCCACCGCCGCGCACAGGCGGGAGCGAGTGGTCGTCGTAGCCACAGCTCCAGACCGGGCCGGCCTCGGCCAGCACGGTGAGATCAGTGACCGGCTCGTGTGATCGCGGCGAGTCGCTGCCGAACGGAGTGATCGTCACCATGATGAGCCGTGGGGCGATCTCGCGCAGCGTTTCCCAGTCCAGCCCGGCGGCGGCAAGCCCGCCGGGTCGCTCAGCTTCGAGGAACACGTCGCAGTCGGCGACGAGGGCGCGCAGGCGGTCGGCATCGGCGGGCAAATCGGCGACGACGCCGCGCTTGGACGTGTGGTAGTGCCACCACCACAGGCTCCGCTCGGGGCCGGGAACATCGTCAGCGAACGGCTCGTAGGCGCGCTGCGGGGACCCGCCGGGTGGTTCGACGACGATCACCTCCGCGCCAAGATCAGCGAGCAGCTTGCCGGCCCAGGCGACATGGTCGTGAGTCAGCTCGACGACTCGGATCCCGCCGAGCGGCCCCACTAGATCACACCCTCGCCGGCCAGCCGGCCGATCTCGGCGGACGACAGACCCAGCACGTCGGCATAGACACGCTCGTTGTGCTCGCCGAGCACGGGGCCGGCTCGCTCGAGCCGCCAGTCCGTCGCCGACAAATGGACAGGTAGCCCGTCGACCCGCAGCGAGCCGTGCTTGGCGTGAAAGACGGTCGGCCACAGCCCCCAGTCGTCGTTCTCGGCGGCTCGGGCACGTTCCGACGGCCGCAGCACCGGTGCGACGGGGATGCCCACTGCTCGGACCGCGGCGACGACGTCGTCGCGGTGTTGCCGGCACGTCCACATCGCAAGCGCGGCGTCCAACGCGTCCTGCGCCAGTATCCGACCAGTCAGCTCGGCATAGTCCGGCTCGGCCGCCCACGGGTCGCCGATGACGGCGGCGAGCGCCGCCCAGTCGGTGTCGTCTCGGCACGCGAGCGCCACCCACGTGTCGTCGTCACGACAGGGATAGACGCCGTGGGGCGCCATCGCCGGCGAGGCGCTTCGGTTGGAGTTCACCGCGCCGTTGCCGTGCGGATCACGCCCGTTGACGGTGGCGTCGAGCGTGGCGGGGCCCGCCAGCGCGATGCCGGCCTCGATGCTCGAAACGTCGACCCATTGACCTTCGCCTGTGCGCCGTTGGTGATAGAGCGCGCCGAGCAGCCCGATCGCCATGATGTATGCCCCTGAGTGGTCCATGTACGAGTAGCCCCACCCCGCCGGCTCCTCGCCAGCAAGCGCCGACAAGTGCGTCAGGCCGCTCATCGCTTGCGCGATCGGGCCCCAAGACTTGAACGTGCGGTAGGGGCCGGTCTGACCAAAGCCACAGTTCGACACGTACACCACATCGGGCCGGAGTTGGCATAGGCGGTCGTAGCCGAAGCCAAGCCGTTCCATGACGCCGGCGGCGAAGTTCTCGGTGACGGCGTGCGACACTCGCACCAGCTCGGCCAACAGCTCCTTGCCGCGTGCCGTGCGCAGGTTGAGCGTGATGCCGAGCTTCTCGACGTTGTGGTTGATGAAACCCGAGGCGCCGTCGGGGCCGCGATCGCCGCCGACGTGGGGTGGGAGCTGGCGAACGATGTCCCAGAGGCCGCGAGTCATCGGGTCCTCGATGCGGATCACCTGGGCGCCGAAGGCGGCCAGGAGCCGAGTGGCGCCCGCGCCGGCGAGTTGACCGGACAGGTCGCAGATGCGTATGTGGTCAAGCGCCCCGGCGTGGCGCGACGCATTCCCCATCCCCGGTGCAGGCCCGTTCGCCATGCCGTCATCCTGCCCGCGCCGTGGCGTCCGATGGTCACCGTTTCGATCGTGAAGGTTGGCGTTCTCCAGTTCTCAGCTGGCCCGACCGGCGAGTCCCCCTGGCCACCGTGTACGACCGCGCCTTCCTGCGGATCACGACGATGTACGAGGCCGGTTACGACGCCGTCCGGCTGGCCGAGCACCACTTCACGACCTACAGCGTGTGCCCGTCGGTGCATCTGGTGGCCCTCGAGGCGGCTCACCGCACCCGGCGCTCCGCATCGGTACGGCGGTCTCGCTGGCGGCTCTCTACCATCCGCTGCGCCTCGCTGAGGAAGTGGCCCTCCTCGATGTCCTCACCGGTGGTCGCGTTGACTGGGGCGCCGGTCGAGGCTTCGACCCCACGGAGTTCGAGGCGTTCGGCGCGCCGCTCGACGAGGCCGTGGGTCGCTTCCGGGAAGCGGTGGAGGTCGTCCGGGCCGCCTGGGTGAACGATCGCCTGACGTTTCACGGCAAGTACTGGCACTTCGACCACGTCGAGATGCTGCCCAAGCCAGGCCAGCTCCCGGGTCCGCCGACATTGGTCGCCGCGATGTCGCTCGGCGCCGTCTCGTCGGCCGCTTCCAAGGGCCACCTGATCTTGATGGACCCGCACGCCTCATTCTCAGAGATTGGCCAAGTACGAGCTTTACGGCAGCCAACTGGGCGCCCACGCGAGGCCGGCGCCGGCGACACGCCTTCGGTCTGTGGATCGAATTTCCGTTGACATCGCTCCGCCCACTGCCGTCCTGTCAGGCTGAACACGGGCGATACGACCCCAAGTCCGATGAGCTGGCTACGGTCCGTGTGTTGGTCCTGATTTCGTTGGACGCCGTATTGGATGCCGGGCCGAAGTCGGTGCTCAAATCGGCCCATCGTCCCAGCTCAGAGCCTGTGCGCCCCTGGGATTCG
>DASXAI010000424.1:0-10244 GCA_036406775.1 Acidimicrobiales bacterium | reverse complement strand
GTGTCCTGGCCCAGATCGAGGTCGGGCACGATGCGCAAGAACGTGATGCGGTACGCCGCCGGGTTGTCGACGGCCATGGCCCGAAAGACGTCCACCGAGGCGTCGACGAGATCTTGGGCCGGGTCGTCGGTCACCGGGCACCGGGCGAGCGAGTCGCCGAGCATCTCGAAGACCCGCTGCGCGAGCCCGCCGAGGAGGCCCTCCTTCGAGCCGAACACGCTGTAGACCGCCCGCGTCGTGGTGCCGGCGGCATCGGCGGCAGCGCGGACCGACAGCGCCTCGGGGCCGCCCTCGGCGATGAGCGCCTCGGCCGCGTCGAGGAGCGCTTCCCGCATGGCCGGACCGTGCTCCCGAGGTCGTCCCATGGTTGACAACACTACTGCAACGGCGTTACGTTACAACGTACCGAAACTGAAGGAGTCATCCCCCATGTCCACCACCACCCCCACCCGGATCACCACCCAGTACGCCGGCCTCGTCGCCGACGCCTCCGGCCACGACGACGGGCGGCCGCCCCTCGTGCTGTTGCACGGCCTGACCTTCGACCGCACGACGTGGCGTCCGGTGCTCGACCAGCTCGACGAGCTCGATCTCGGTCGTCGCATCGTGGCCTTCGACCTTCCCGATCACGGCGCGTCGGCGCCGCTGGCGTCCCACGACCTCGAGCAGGTCGCGGCGGCCGTCCACGCCGCTGTCGAGGCGGCCGGACTGGAGCAGCCGGTGGTCGTGGGCCATTCCATCTCCGGCGTGATCGCGTCGATCTACGCCGCCCTGTACCCGACCGCCGGCGTGGTCTGCGTGGACGCCAGCCTCCGGGTGCGCCCGTTCGCCGAGATGCTGGCGCCGCTGGCGGCCGTCGTCCGAGGGGCCGGGTACGAACAGGTGTGGTCGGAGATCGACGCCAGCCTGCACGCCGAGCGCCTCGCGCCCGACGCCCAGGCGATCGTCCGGGCCACCTCCCGCCCGAAGCAGGACCAGTTCGTCACCTACCAGCGTGAACTCTTCGACGTGCCCGTCGCCGAGTTGGAAGGCCGCGCCCACGTGGTGCTGGCCGTCTTGCGCGCCGCCGGGCGCCCGTACTCGGTCATCGCCGGCGACGGCGTCGGTCCTGACGACGAGCGGTGGCTCCTGGAGCGGCTGCCGCAGGCCACCGTGGAGGTCTGGCCCGGCACCGGGCACTTCCCGTTCCTGGCCCATCCTCGCCGGTTCGCCGAACGCCTCGCGGCTACGGCGGACTGGCCGACGGATCGATCTGGAGCTCGTAGCCGCACCGCAGCACCGTGACCGTCGACGGCGGCGTCAGCACGTCGACGTCGCCGTGTGACGGTCGCGGCGCCGGCCGCCCGTAGCCCTCGACGCTCCATGGCACCACCGCGTCGTCGAGCACGAGGTGCGGGCGGCCGTCGAGGACCACGAAGGTGCCGGTCGACAGCGACCGCCACGGCATCCGGTGCAGTCGCCGCCGGTGCGTACCCCCGACCAACCGCTCGGCGTGGAGCCGGCGGTCGATGGCGGCGGCGGCGGGCCGGTCGCCCCCCTCGCTCGCCACCCACGCATCCCGGTAGCGCTCGTACGCGGCGCGCCGGCACAGCGCGCACGGGCGGTGGCCGGCGGCGAAGGCGACCGCTTCGTCGTGGAAGAACAGCAGCGTGTACCGGCCCGGCACCCATTGCGCCAGCCGTCGGTCCTCGTAGGCGAGGGCGCACACGATCCACAGCGCGCCGTTGTGGAACCGCAGGATCGTGTGGCCGCGGCCGTGGAGGTTGCCCCGGTTGCCGCACCACGCCCCGCGCAACGGGATGGCGACGATGTCACCCGTCGGCGTGACCCGGTTCGGCCGCGGGCCGGCGGCCACGCGCTACGGCAGGCCGGCGTGGGGCACGTCGACCCGGCACGACAGCAACTGGGCCTCGCGGCTGTCCCGCCGCTCGTGCTCGGCGAACGTCGGCGCCACGCACATGAACAACGTGCGACCGTCGTCGCCGCCGAGCATGCAGGCGTACACGCCCATGTCGCCCGTGGACACCTCCTCCAGGATCTCGCCGCCCTCGCGCACTCGGAGGACGCGGTGGCCCAGGGCGTCGGCCATCCAGATGGCACCCTCGGCGTCGGCGCCCATTCCGTCTGGCGCCACGGCCCCGGGAACCAGCGCCTCGGCCACGCTGTCGCTGGCGGGCGGGTCGCCGAAGGCCGCCCACACCCTGCGGTTGCTCAGCCGACCGTCCTCGCCGACGTCGAACGCCGACAGCCGCTGTCCGAAGCTCTCGGCCACCACGAGCGTGCCGTCGTCGAAGATCACCGTCCCGTTCGGGAAAAGGAGGTCGTCGGCGGCCACCTGGGCCGAGCCGTCGGGGTCGACCCGGATGATGGCGGCGGAGCGGATCGGCGCGCCGCTCATCAGATCGAAGCCGAAGTTGCCGACATAGGCGCGCCCGGTGGCGTCGACCACCATGTCGTTGAGCATCTCGCTCGCCAGCCCGGACAGGTCGGCGTGCTCCACCACCTCACCCGACGGCTCCTTCCGGAGCAGCCGCCGATCACGCATCGACACGATCAACAGCCGCCCGTCGGGCAGCCACCCCAGACCGGACGGCTGGTTCGGCACGGTGGCGATGACCTCGGTGCGCCCCTTGCCGTCGCTGGCCACCACTGCATGCGTGTAGAAGTCGGACACCCACACCCGGCCGTCGTGCCACCGCGGGCACTCCAGGAAGCTGTACCCATCCAGCACGACCGACAACGCTCTCGGCATCATGCCCCCTCCGTCAGCGAGCCCGCTGGCCGCAGGTTACGAGCTGCGCGCGACCCAGGCGCGATTGGCCTCGGCGAACTGCTCGAGCGTCACCGAGTAGTCGTGGGGCCGTTCCTCCATCGGCCCCGGGCCCCACTGGCTGCGCGGCTCGTTGACGAAGTCGCCGCCGTAGACGTGGATGGCGCCCGTCAGTCGGTCCGTGGGGTTGGCGACGGCGTGGATGGCGTCGTCGCCGAGGACGAGGACGTCACCGGTGCGCAGCTCCTTGCCGCCCGACTCGACGAGGTGGCTGCGGTCGGCAGGGTTGCGCCGGTAGAAGCTGTTGTCCTCCTGGCCGCCGTAGATGCCGATGACGGCCCACATCTGGTGGTCGTGCGGATAGATCCGCATGCCCGGCGCCCACACCACGTGGACCACCGTGACGTCGTCGGACTGGTGGAGGAGGGTGAGGCCGCCCTGCTCGGGGCGCAGGGCGTCGGCCACGTCGTCGGGCGCGGCCATCGTGCGCTGGAGCAGATCCCGGACGGCCCGGTGCGGCTCGGTCTCGGCCACCGCGGCCCGGCAGGCGGCCACGAACTCGTCGGTGTCGAACGTGGCGTCGAGCGTACTGCGGCTCAGCGGCGGGCCGAGCGCAGCGCGCGCCGCCACACGCCCCGGTACGACTCGAGTCCGTCGAACGACAGCGACCCGGCCGGGCCGGCGGCGATGGCCACGCGCTCGGGCACGGTGCCCCACACCGGCACCCCGGCTTCGGCCCACGTGACGAGGGTGTCCTGGTAGTCGCGGGTGAAGGTCCGGGCCGAGCAGATCACCAGGCCGACGGGTTGGCGCTTGGGCACGAGCTCCAGGACGGCTTCGGCGCGGGGCGTTTCTACGCCGCCGATGCGGGTCGGCACGATCACCACCGACGCCCGCTCGATGGCTTTGGCCAGCAGCCGCTCGTTGCCCGGCGGCGTGTCGACCACGGCCACGTCGTCGGTGTCGACCCGGTCGAGGGCTTTGGTCAGCAGTCGGTCGGTGGGCGCCTCCACCACGTCCACCTTGAGGAGCTGCTCGTCCTCGGCGTTCTCGATCCAGTCCGCCGCGCTGGCCTGCGGATCGCCGTCCACGATCGTGACCGCCCGCCGGTTCGCCGTCGCCACCGCCGCTACGTACACCGACGTCGTCGTCTTGCCGACCCCGCCCTTGAGGGCTGCTATCACCACGATCACGGCCGCTCACCGTAGATGTTTCCGTGGCCGGTTCGACAAGGATGGCGCCATGAGTCGGGACGACATCGCCGAGGAACTGCTCGACGTCTACGACGACGACGGCCGTGCCGGCGGTCCGTTGCCGCGATCGGTCGTGCACCGGGAGGGCTACTGGCACCGGGTGTTCCACTGCCTCGTGCTCGCCGAGCGGCCCGCCGGGCCGGTCGTGGTGCTGCAGCGGCGGAGTCGCCGGGTGAGCGCCTTCCCGGGCCTGCTCGACGTGACGGTCGCCGGTCACCTGATCGCCGGCGAGCGGCCGGTGGACGGCGCCCGCGAGGCCCGCGAGGAGGTCGGCCTCGAGCTGACGCCCGACCAGCTGGTGGCGCTGGGCGTGCGGCTGACGGTGTTCACCAGCGGCGAGGGCCGCCTCGACCGGGAGCTGACCCACGTGTTCCTCGCCCGCGACGACACGCCCCTCGAGCAGTACCGGCCCGATCCCGACGACGTCGACGACCTCGTCGAGGTGGGACCGGCGGACCTACTCAGCGTGTTCGACACGGGGCGCAGGGTGTTGGGCCGGAGCTGGCGCTCGGGCCCGGCGTGCACCGTGGGGGAGGACGACCTCGTGCCGAACCGCGACTATTGGGTCACGTTGCTCGTGATGGCGGAGCGCTACGCCTCCGGCCGCTCACCCTTGGCGATCTGACGGCCGCGCAGCTGCCGGGCCACGCGTCGGCTGCGGGCGTCGTGCACAAGCGTCGACATGCGCTGCCGGTAGATCGTGGCGACGAGATCGGGGTGCATGGCAGGAGGCTCCTTCTACCGTGGGGTTCGCCCGCTTGGTACGTGCCAAGGCCCGATTCGGTTCACGTCCGAGCTCAGATCGCCCCGGCTTCCTGGAGGGCGCCGATCTCCTCCCACGTGTAGCCGATCTCGAGCAGCACCTCCTCGGTGTGGGCGCCGAGCTCCGGTGCCGGACCGCCCGGATCGGTGGGCGTGGCGCTCATGGTGATGGGCGTCCCGACGATCGTGCGCTCGGAGCCGTCGGCGTCCGCGCCCGTGCGGAAGTAGCCGTTCTCCCACGGTTGACGGTCGGCGACAACCTCGGCGTAGTCGCGAACGGGCGCGTACCGGAACCCGCCCTTGTCGAGGACCTCGCACCACTCGGCCGTCGGTCGCTGGCGGAAGACGTCGTCGAGCATCTCGAAGAGGGCCTGCTTCACGTCGCCGAACACGAGAAGCGGCGTGAACCGCGGATCGTCGTTGATCTCGGGCCGGCCGATGGTGGCGTAGAAGCGGGGCCGATCGGTGGGGACGACGCCCACGACGGCGATCCAGCCGTCCGCCGTCGGGAAGATGCCGTAGATCCCGGCGATGAGCGGATGACCGCGGTTGGCCCGGCCCGGCAGCTCCCCGCTGAGCAGGTAGGACGTGTACTCGCTGGCCTGGGCCCAGATCTGGCTGCCGAGCAGCGACACGTCGACGCGTTGGCCCTCGCCGGTGCGGGCCCGGGCCAGCAGCGCCGCCTGCACGCCGGCCACGATGTTGAGGCTGGCGATGTGGTCGGCCACGGTGACCGGGGTGGGGCTGGGCTCGCTGCCGTCGGCGCCGATGCCGCTGATGAGGCCGGCCGCGGCCTGGGCCGAAAGATCGGCGCCGGCTCGCTCGGCGTCGGGTCCGAGGGGACCGAAGGCGGAGCCGGTGGCGTAGATCAGGCCCGGATTGACGGCGCGCATCTCCTCGTAGCCAAGGCCCCAGCCCTCGAGGGTGCCGGGCATGAAGTTGGTGACGAGCACGTCGACGGTGGCGACGAGGCGCAGGAACGCCTCCCGCCCGGCGGGGACGCGCAGGTCGATGGTGGCGCTGCGCTTGCCCCGGTTGCACGCCAGATAGAAGGGACTGCGCCGGTCCTCCCACGAGACGGGCAGCCACCGCGCCTGGTCGCCGAAGCCGGGCAACTCGACCTTGGTCACCGACGCCCCGAGTTGGGCGAGGAGGGCCGCCGCCTGCGGCCCCTGCACGAGGAGGCCCGCCTCGACCACCCGGATGCCGTGGAGGGCGCCTTGGGCCTGGTTCGTGCTGTCGCTCATCGCCTGAGCATCGCATTCGCCGCCTTCCCCCGGTGTCAGGGCATTTTCTCGGGGCAGCGTGCGTTCTCGGTGGAGTTCGGCCTCAAAAACGACGCGAACGACGCCGAGAGGTCGATCCGCTCCGAGAAAGCCGGCCAGGCGCAGCGACGAGGCCGCTGGCTCGTCGAGCACGACGCTGATGTGCGGGCCGCCTGCACGACTGAAGGGGCAAACCTGCGAGGATGGGAGGGTGACCGTGTCCCTCAGCGGCGGCCGGGACGTCGTCGCCATCCCCGGCCCGTCCATCATCCCCGACCGCGTCCTGGCGGCGATGCACCGGGCCATGCCGAACATCTACGAGGGCGATCTCATTGCCGTGTCCGACGGCGTGTACAACGAGCTGCCGAGTGTCGTCCGCACCGAGGGCCGAGTCTTCGTCTCGGTGTCGAACGGTCACGGCGCATGGGAGATGGCGATCTCCAACACGCTGTCGCGTGGCGACAAGGTGCTCGTGCTCGAGTCGGGTCGCTTCGCCGTGGCGTGGGGCGACATGGCTGCCTTCTCCGGAGTCAAGCCCGAAGTGCTCTTCGCACCCGACCGCCGGCCCGTCGACCCGGCTGCGGTCGAGGCCCGCTTGCGGGAGGACACCGACCGGGAGCTCAAGGCCATCCTGGTCGTGCAAGTCGACACCAGCTCCTCGGTGCTGAACGACATCGCGGCCATCCGGCGTGCCATCGACGCCGCCGACCACCCGGCGCTGCTCATGGTCGATGCGATCGCCTCGCTCGGCTGCCACCGCTTCGAGATGGATGCGTGGGGTGTCGATGTGACTGTCGGGGCGTCGCAGAAGGGCCTCATGGTGCCGCCCGGTCTCGGGTTCGTGTGGGCCGGGCCCCGGGCCCTCGACGCCCACGAGCATGCCGGGCTGCGCACCGGCTACTGGGACTGGACGGCCCGCTCCGATCCGGGGGCCCACTACCTCCGCTACTGCGGCACACCGCCGGTGGGTCACCTCTACGGCCTGCGCGAGGCCCTGGCCATGATCCGCGAGGAAGGTCTCGACGGCATCTGGGAACGCCACGCCGTCCTTGCCGATGGCGTCCGCGCCGCCGTGGAGGCGTGGTCGACACCGGGCGGGCTCGAGCTCAACGTGGTGGACCCGGCGGCGCGGTCCAACGCCGTCACCACGATCCTCACCAACGGCATCGACGCCGAGGCGTTGCGCGCCGTCTGCCAGGCCCAGGCCGGTCTCACGCTGGGCGTGGCCCTCGGCGAGTTCCAGGGCCGGGCCTTCCGCATCGGGCACATGGGCCATCTCAACCCGCCCTCCGTGCTCGGGACCCTCGGCACGATCGAGGCGGGGCTGGCCGCCATCGGCGCGCCGACGGGTGGGTCGGGCGTGGCCGCCGCCGCGGCGTCGATCGGCCGGGCCATGTCGCCGGTTCGAGTCGGCCAATGATGCGAAAACCGCACAACTAGCCGACTCATCCAGTCGGCACGCCGGCCCCGTAGACACACGTCGGTTGCAAATGAGACCCGGTCGCAATACGGTGCCGACTGCTGACCCGAGGGGGATCGATGCACATCCCTGACGGCTACTTGAGCCCCCAGACGTGTGCGGTGATGTACGCCGGTGCGGCGCCGTTCTGGGTGCTGGCGGGACGGCGGGTGCGCAAGGTGGTGAAGAACCGCTACGTGCCGCTGCTGGCCCTCGGCGCCGCCTACTGCTTCCTCGTCATGATGTTCAACGTGCCGATCCCCGACGGCACCACGGCCCACGCCGTCGGCGGTGTGCTCGTGGCCGTGCTGCTCGGGCCCTGGGCCGCCGTGATCGCGGTCAGTACGGCTCTGTTGATCCAAGCCTTCTTCTTCGGTGACGGCGGCGTGCTGGCCTTCGGGGCCAACGCCTTCAACATGGCCGTCGTCCTGCCGTTCGTCGGCTACGCCGTCTACCGGGCGCTCGCCGGACGATCGACGCTCACCGCGCCCCGCCGGGCCGTCGCCGCCGGCATCGGCGCCTACGTCGGCATCAACGCCGCCGCCCTGTGCACGGCCATTGAGTTCGGCGTCCAGCCCGACCTCTTCTACAAGACCAGCGCCAGCGGGGCGAAGATCCCGTTGTACGCGCCCTTCCACCTGTCGCAGTCGGTGCCGGCCATGCTGTTCGCCCACCTGCTCGTCGCCGGTGTCGTCGAGTTCGTCCTCACCGCCGGAGTCATCACCTACCTCCAGCGCGCCAACGTGCCGATCCTGCGCATCAACCACGCCAACGGGCCCGAGGACGGCGCCGCGGTCCCGCCGCCGCGCAAGCTCAGGCTGCGCGGCGTGCTCACCGGCCTGGTCGTGATGGTGGTGCTCGTGCCGCTCGGCCTGCTCGCCACCGGCACCGCTTTCGGCGAGGACGGTCCCGACGAGCTCGACCTCAAGAGGTACGGGCTCGACGCCGTGCCGACGGGTCTCGCCAAGTACACGGACTGGTGGAGCCACGCCCTGTTCCCCGGCTACGACTTCAAGCGCGGTGAGCACCCGAACGTCGGCTACTACGTCTCGGCCGTCGTCGGGACGGTGATCATCGCCGTCGCTGTCTTCGGCGTCGTGAAGATCGTCGGGCTCGCCCGGCGGCGGCGCACCGCGCCCGACGAGGCCGTGCCGTCGTGACCGTCAGCGATCCGCCGCCGAGGACAACCGTCGCACCCGACTGGCTGACCCAGGCCGAGGTCGGCCTGTGCCCGTGCGGCTGCATCGGCAAGCGCCGGAAGGGCAGCTTCGCGGCCAAGACGCTGCGGGGAGCGACCGGGCTGCTTCGCCAGGCCCTGTTCTCCGAGGACGTGGCGGCTCAGCCCGGCCTCCTCCAGCGGCTCGATGCCCGCGTCAAGCTGGTGACGCTGCTCGGGCTGCTCGTGGTGACGGCGTTCCTGCGTTCGATCCCCGTGCTCGTGGCCATGTACGTGGCCACGCTCGGGTTGGCCGCCGCCAGCCGGCTGTCCGTGCGGTTCTTCGTCAAGCGGGTGTGGCTCTTCATCCCGATCTTCACCGGCATCGTCGTGTTGCCGGCCACGTTGAACGTGGTCACACCCGGCACGATCGTGGTGCCACTCGGCACCTGGTTCGGCCACGAGATCGGCATCACCAGTGAGGGCTTGCACGCCGCCGCCATCATCGTGATCCGCGTGGCCACGTCGATCTCGCTCGTCGTGCTGCTCACCGTCACGACGCCGTGGAACCGGCTGCTCGCCGCCCTACGCAGCCTGCGGGTACCCACGATCTTCGTGCTCGTGATCGGGATGGCGTACCGCTACCTGTTCCACCTCCTCGGGTCGGTGCAGGACATGTACCTCGCCCGCACGGCCCGCACGGTGGCCGCCGATTCCGACGTCACGTCCGGGCGACGCTTCGTGGCCGCTACCGCCGGCGCTCTGTTCGGCAAGGCCCACGCCACGTCCGAGGAGGTGTACCTGGCGATGGTGTCGCGTGGCTACACGGGCAACCCCCGGACGCTGCAGTCGCCGGCGATCGGCGGTGCCGACGTCGTCTGGATCGTCGGCTGCGTCCTTGCCGCCGTCGTGGTCCTCGGAGTCGACCGTGTCGTCGCCTGATGCCGTCTTTGCCGCTCGCGACCTGCGGTACAGCTATCTCGGCCGCTTCCCCGCCCTCGACGGCGTCTCGCTGTCGATCGCACGCGGTGAGAAGGTCGCCCTGCTCGGCGCCAATGGCTGCGGCAAGTCGACCCTCCTGAAGGTGCTCGACGGCCTGCTGTTCGCCGACGCCGGCGAGCTGCGCGCCTTCGGCGAGCTCGTCACCGAAGACCACCTCGAGGACGAGCAGTTCTCCCGCGCCTTCCGTTCGCGGGTCGGGTTCATCTTCCAGAACTCAGATGCCCAGGTGTTCTCGCCGACGGTGCGCGAGGAAATCGCCTTCGGGCCGCTGAACATGGGCCTCGACGTCTCGGTCGTCGAACATCGCGTCGCCGACACGCTCGCCATGCTCGACATCGACGCCCTCGCCGATCGCGCGCCCTACCAACTGTCAGGGGGCGAGAAGAAGCGCGTGGCCATCGCCTCCGTTCTCGTCATGAACCCAGAAGTGCTGCTCTTCGACGAGCCCACGGCCAACCTCGACCCGCGCACCGCCGAATGGCTCACCACCCTCATCGAGGAACTTGCCGCGGCCGGCAAGACGATCGTGCACGCCACCCACGACCTGGACAGCCTGGACCGGCTGGCCGACCGGTGC
>DASXAI010000423.1:0-1911 GCA_036406775.1 Acidimicrobiales bacterium | reverse complement strand
CTGTACCAGGGCGACAACGACCAGATCATCCCCGTGCAGGTCAGCGCCGACCTCCTCCAGCACTACTGCGCACTGGGCGTCACCGTCGAACGCAAGACCTATCCCGGCACCGACCACACGTCGGTCATCCCGGCCGCCCTCGGCGACATCGTCGCCTTTGCCAACGACCGGCTGGCCGGCCTGCCGGCGCCGTCGTCGTGCGGCTCCTGACCGCGTCTCCGTGAACGGAGTGCTGGTCGCGTTCGGCGTCAGCTTCGGCGCCATCTTCGTGGCCGAGATGGGCGACAAGAGCCAGCTCATGGCGCTGACCTTCGCCACCCGGTTCCGGGCCATCCCGATCCTCGTGGGCATCGCCATCGCCACCGCCGCCGTCCACGCGGTGTCGGTGCTCATCGGGGCCATCCTCCAGGTCAGCCTGCCGACGACGCTGATCGAGATAGCGGCGGGCGTGCTGTTCATCGGGTTCGGGATCTGGACCCTCCGGGGCGACACGCTCACCGACGCCGAGCGGGCCAAGGTCGAACAGACCGGCGAACGGAACGCCGTCGTCACCGCCTCGGTGGCCTTCTTCCTGGCCGAGGTGGGCGACAAGACGATGCTGGCCACCATCACCCTCGCGACCACCTACGCGCCCCTCGGCGTGTGGCTCGGCTCGACGCTGGGCATGGTCGCCGCCGACGGCCTCGCCATCGTCGTGGGCCGAGTGCTCGGGACGCGACTCCCCGAGCGAGCGGTGCGCATCGGGGCGGCCATCTTGTTCTTCCTGTTCGGCTCGGCGCTGCTGGTCGAGGGGATCTGGGGCTGAGTAGCTTGACCCGAGGGTCAAGAAACGGGGGACGGCGTGAAGTTCGGCATGTTCTACGAGCACCAGATCGGCCGGCCGTGGGAGGAGGACACCGAGCGCCAGCTCATCCAAGACGCCCTCGACCAGGTCGAGCTGGCCGACTCCCTCGGCTTCAGTCACGTGTGGGAGGTCGAGCACCACTTCCTGGAGGAGTACAGCCACTCGTCCGCGCCCGAGGTGTTCCTGGCCGCCGCCAGCCAGCGCACCCGCCAGATCCGCCTCGGTCACGGCATCGTGCTGACGGCGCCCCGCTTCAACCACCCTGCCCGCACGGCGGAGCGCATCGCCATGCTCGATCTCGTCTCGAACGGGCGGGTCGAGTTCGGCACGGGCGAGTCGTCGAGCGAGACCGAACTCGGCGGCTTCGGCATCTCCTTCGAGGAGAAGCGGGACGCGTGGCTCGAAGGGCTCGAGGTCGCCGTCCGGTGCATGACGGAAGTGCCCTTCGCCGGCGTCGAGGGCCGGTTCGTGACGATGCCGCCCCGCAACGTGGTGCCCAAGCCCGTGCAGAAGCCCCACCCGCCGTTGTGGGTCGCCTGCAGCCGCCGGGACACGATCCTGCTCGCGGCCGAGAAGGGCATCGGCGCCCTCACCTTCGCCTTCATCGACCCGGAAGAGGCGCAGCACTGGGTGCACGACTACTACACGACGCTGGAGGACCGAGGCGTCCCGGTCGGGCTCGCCGTCAACCCCAACCTGGCGTGTGTGACGCCGATGATGCTGCACCACGACGAGGGCGAGGCGATCCGCCGCGGCATCGAGGGCGCCAACTTCTTCGGATACAGCCTGGGCCACTTCTATGTGTTCGGCACCCACGAGCCGGGCCGCACGAACGTGTGGGAGGAGTACCTCGCCCGCCGTTCGGCCGTGGGCTACGACCCTGAGGCCGCCGCCCGCGCCCTCGAGGAGGAGCGGCTCGGGGCCAAGCTGGCGTCCGGCGACACCACGGGTCTTCGGGGCGCCATCGGCACGCCCGAGCAGGTTCGCGAGTACCTCCGGCGGTACGAGGAGGCCGGCGTCGACCAGGTCATCTTCGTGCTGCAGGCGGGCCGCAACCGCCACGAGCA
>DASXAI010000422.1:0-4597 GCA_036406775.1 Acidimicrobiales bacterium | reverse complement strand
GCCCAGATCGAGCGCGCCATCGTGTGGGGGTTCGACGTCAGCCACCTCACGTCCCATCTCTCGGTACTCACGGCCCGGCCCGAGTTCTTCGACATCTTCGTCGAGCTGGCCGTCGAGTTCCGCCTGCCGATCCGGCTGCCGTCGAACGTGAGCGAGCGCGACATCGGCTTCCCGTTCCGGCACCTGGCGGCGGCCGAGGGCGTGGTGTTCCCCGACCACTTCGTCCCCGCCCGCAAGGCCGGCAGCCGCGACCGGGTCGAGAAGGCCATCGTGGGGCTGCAGCCGGGCGTTACCGAGATCCACGTGCAACCGGCCGTCGACACGCCCGAGATCCGGGCCGTGTCGGCCAACTGGGCGGCATGGGTCGACGACCACGCCCTGGTCACGCAAGAGCCGTCGTTGCGGCGCATGCTCGAGCGCGCCGGTGCGGTGCTGATCGGGTTCCGCGAGCTCCGGAGCCTGATGCGCTGACGTCAGAGCGACGCCGCGTGGGCCGCCAGCTCCTTGGCGACGGCGCCCGACCGGAGCGCCTCGAACAGCAACCCCGTGTTGCCGACCGCCTTGAGCCGGCCCTGCATGTAGGCCACGGTGGGCTCGAGCCCGACGTCGGCGCGGTTGACCGTGATCACGAGGTCGGCACCGTCGGGACCTCGCACGATCTCGTCCCGCCGGCCCAGCACGATGTGGAACCGCATCGTGGGCTCGCTCATCCGACCCGCTCCCTGACGCCGGCGAACAGGTCGTCCTCGTACTCGCCCTCGGCGGGGTAGCCCACCTCCGAACGAGCCAGCACCCAGTCCTCGTACGGGTAGACCTCCGACAACTCCTCGTCGGTGAGGCCGAACCAGAAGGCCTCGTTGGGATCGATCTGGGTGGCGTGGGCCAGCAACGACTGCGTCCGGGCCCACAGGTAGTCGCGCACGTCGATCCGGGTGGTGATCCGGTGGTCCTGTGAGGCGCGGCCCTGGAACCAGTCGTCGTTGTAGGGCGACGATCCCCGCAGGCGGAGCAACGCCTCGTGCACGGCGATCAGCCGTTCCCGGCTCCAGACCGAGTAGTACAGCTTCAGCGGCGGCCACGATTCGCCCAGGTCGGGGTACCACTCGGGATCGCCGGCGCGGTCGAAGGCCAGCACCGAGATGTCGTGCACACGCAGGTGATCGGGGTGCGGGTAGCCCGCCTGGTCGTCGTTGTAGGTGATGAGCACCTGGGGCCGCCGTCGGCGTATCACCGCCACCAAGCGGCCGACGGCTTCGTCGAGGTCGGTGTTGGCGAAGGCGGCCGGGTTCTGGTTGGCCTCGGTGTCGGGCATGCCGGAGTCGCGGTACCCCAGGCGCACGACCTCCTGGAAGCCGATGACGGCGGCGGACCGCGCCAACTCCTCGTCTCTGATCTCGGTGAGGTGCTCCCGGACCTCGGGCCGGTCCATGGCGGGGTTCTGGATGCCGCCCTCTTCGCCGCCGGTGCAGCAGACCAGCACGGTGGCCACGCCCTCGGCGGCGTATTTCGCCAGCGTCGGGGCACCCTTCGACGCCTCGTCGTCGGGATGGGCGTGCACGGTGACGATCGTCAGGGGGTCACTCACAGGCCTACGAGGCTACCGACGGCCGCGCCGGCCCGGCCGACTTCGGCGGCCCCGCCCACCCGACCCTTTTTCGCCAGTGGCGCCCGTTGGTGCGGATTCCGCACCAGATCCCGACACAAGCGACGCCGGTGAGCCGTTCCCGGCCCACCGGCGGCTGTGGTTCTCACTGCTTGGGCGGCGTCCAGACCCCGATGTGGTTGCCCACGGCGTCGAGGAGATAAGCGAACACGAGGCCACCGTCGGCCTCCGTGGCCGGCAGCAACACCTTGCCGCCCAGCGTCTCGGCCTTGACGCACGTGGCCGCCACGTCAGGCACCTCGACGTAGAAGACGGCGTGGTTGGGCAGGTTGCCCTTGGTGTCGGCCAGGCCGCCCTTGATGCCGGTGTCGGTGCCCGTGTCGATCATGCGGTAGTCGGGGCCGCCGGGCTCGTCGTGGAAGGTCCAGCCGAAGAGCTCGCCGTAGAACGCCATGGCGCTGTCGGGGTTCGACGTGGCGATCTCGAACCAGGTGACGGGATTGGGGGTCGTTGACGTGGTCATACGGTGACTCTGCGCCCGGCCGGCGACACCCCTGTGTCGGGGTTTGCGACTATTCGAACAACGGCGGGCCGGGGATGAGATCGGGCGGCTCGCTTCGCGCCTCGATGTCCCGCTCGGGCGCCGCCTCGCCGGTGAGCCGGGCCCCCCGGATGCGGTCGAGCCGGAAGGTACGGACGCCGTCCCGGAGCCGGCACCACGCCGTCAGGTACCACGCCGACTCGATACCCATGACGGCCAGGGGCTCGACGACGCGTTCCGTACGCACGCCGTCGCGGTCGTGGTAGTCGATGGCCACGACCAACTGCTCGACGATCGCCTGCTCGACGACGGGCGGCGTGGGTGGCGGCCCTTCGGCGTCGGCCCGCTGGTACAGGCGCACGCGTGATGCCAGGCGTCGGGCCGCGCCGGCGTCGACCTCCGACATGGCCGCCAGCATCTTGGGCAGGGCCGTGCGCGCCGCCGAGCGAAACGGCGTCGGCCCCGACCGGGCCAACGCCAAGGCCACGGCGGCCGCCTCGGCCGCGGTGAAGTTGACGGGCGGCAGGGTCATCGCCTTGTCGATGGCGTAGCCGCCCCGCCGTCCGGGCGTGGCGTAGATCGGCACGCCGGCCTGCTGCAGAGCCGAGATGTCCCGCTCGATGGTGCGCACGCTCACTTCGAACCGCGCCGCCAGCGCGGGGGCCGATCGCGACGACGGCGAGACGGCCCGCAGCTCCTCCACCAGGGCGTAGAGCCGGTCCGTCCGGTTCACCGGCGGCGAGCGTAGGTGCCGCTCGACGGCGCGCTCTCTCACCTATCGTTCCGGGGCTGTGACTCGCCTGGCCCTCCTGCTGGCCGCAGCCGCGGTGGCCGTCGCGGCCTGCTCGCACGACGGCCGCACGCTGCGCCCCGCCGGGCCCGACCAGACGGCGTCGATCATCACCACCACCAGCTCGACGGTGGCGTCGGCCGCCAACGCCGGCTCGGCGTCGTCGGGCGTCACCGGCGGCTCGGGCATGGCCATCGCCACCCCGTGGGCCGACGGGACCCAAATCGACACGCAGTACACGTGCCGGGGCGCCGACACCTCGCCTGCCATCTCGTGGTCGGGCGTCCCGTCGACGGCCAAGGAGCTGGCCCTCGCCTTCACCGATCTCGACGCCGACGACTTCGTGCACTGGGTGATCGCCGGCCTGCCGCCGAACGCGGTCGGGATCGCCGCCAACACCGTGCCGCAGAACGCCATCCTGGCTGCCAACGGCTTCAACGAGGCGGCGTACTCGGGACCGTGCCCGCCCGATGGGCAGCACACCTATCTCATGACGCTGTACGCGTTGGGGGCGCCGTCAGGCCTGACGACGGGCATCGACGGCAAGGCGGCGATCGACAAGCTCGAAGCCGGTCAGATCGCCAGCACCGCCATCAGCGGCGTGTTCGGCGCATGACGCCGCCGGCGCCACGCATCCACACGGCTGGCTTCGCCGACCTCGATGCCGCCACGCTCTACGCCCTCTTGCGTCTGCGCGTCGACGTGTTCGTCGTCGAGCAGGAGTGCGCCTATCCCGACCTCGACGGGCGCGATGTCGAGCCGTCGGCCCTCCACTGCTGGATCGAGGACGGCGGCGACCCGGTGGCGGCGCTGCGGATCCTGCGCGAGCCGGACGGCGCGGCGCGCATCGGCCGCGTCGTGACCGCACCCCGCGCCCGCCACCGGGGGCTGGCGGCGGCGTTGCTGCGCCACGCGCTGACGGTGACCGCACCCGCGCCCATCGTCCTGGGCGGTCAGCGCTACCTCGAGGGCTGGTACCGGTCGTTCGGCTTCGAGGTCGACGGGCCCGAGTACCTGGAGGACGGCATCCCGCACGTGCCGATGCGCCTGCGACGCTGACCCGACGCCGCCGCGCGCCGCGGGCAAGTCAGTCCGTTTGACTCAGGTTCTACACAGGTTCGCTCTGGCATCGTGACACGGTGCTGGGCCAGCGTGACCAGGCCATCTCGGTTGGCGCGTCGCTCCGTGCCCTGGCGCCGGCCGGTGTCCGCACGGCGTGCCGGGCGATCGATCCGAACGACTGGGCCGGGCTCCACGAGGTTGAGCGTTGGCTGGTGGCGCGCGCTGTCCCGAAGCGACAGCACGAGTTCGCCAGCGGTCGGGCCGCGCTGCACGGGCTCCTGGCATCGTCCGGGCCGATCCTCGCCGACGGCCGGCGGGCGCCCGCCTGGCCGGCCGGCGCGTGCGGGTCGCTCGCCCACGACGATCAGTACGTCGTCGCCGCAGTGAGCACGGACCCTGGCGTCGTGGCCCTCGGGATCGACGTCGAGCCGGCCACACCGCTGTCGGCTGACCTCGCCGCCGTGATCCTGCGGCCCGACGAACGCCACGTCGACGCCCATCTCGCCTGCGCCCTCAAGGAGGCGGTCGACAAGGCGTGGAGTTCCCTCGGCGGGGACGTGCTCGAGCACCACGAGGTGGCCTTGACGCTTCGAGGCTCGCA
>DASXAI010000421.1:0-2121 GCA_036406775.1 Acidimicrobiales bacterium | reverse complement strand
GAGGGCGGTGAAGATCGACTCCTTCTTGCGGTCGGAGCTCAGCAGCACGATGCCGGCGCGCAACGGCCCGGGCGGGTTGCGCACGTCGACGAGCTTGCCGGAGCACCGCACCGTGCCATTCGACGGCTCGACGCCGGCGAGGGCCCGCATGAACTGCACCTGCCCGTTGCCCTCGGCCCCGGCGATCCCGACGATCTCGCCCTTGCGCAGGGCGAGATCGACGGGGCCGAAACGCCGACCGCCGAGCTGGGAGATCTGGAGAACGATCTCGTCGGAGGGGGCGCCGACTGGTGTGGGGAACACCAGCTCGAGCGGTCGGCCGATCATGAGGGCGACGACGTCGGCTTCGGACACGCCGGCGGCGTCGAAGGTCCCCTGGCTCACACCGTCGCGAAGGACGGTGATGCGGCGGGCGACGGTGAGGACCTCGGGCAGACGGTGACTGACGTACACGACCGCCACACCTTCCGCCGCCAGGCCCCGGATGAGGGTGTGGAGGCGCTCGACCTCTTCGCGACCGAGCGCGGTGGTGGGCTCGTCGAGGAGCAGCACCTTGGGCTTCGAGAGCAGCGCCTGCACGACCTCCAGCATCTGGCGTTCGGCCAGCGAGAGGGAGGCCGTCGGCGCCGACGGCTTCACCCGCAGTTGCGCCTGGTTCAGCATCGTGGCCGCCCACGCCTCCATCCGCCCGTACTTCGGGCGGTCGCCGGCCGGACACGCGAGGTAGAGGTTCTCGGCGACCGTCAGGCCGATCACCTCGGTCATGGTCTGGTACGCCATGCCCAGCCCGAGCTGCATCGCCAGCTTCGCCGAGGACGATGTCAGGGGGCGCCCGTCGATCTCGATGACGCCGTTGTCGGGCACGACGGTGCCGCTGGCGATCCCGAGCAGGGTCGACTTGCCAGAGCCGTTCTCACCCAGCACGGCGTGGATCTCGCCGGCGTAGACGTCGATCGAGATGTCGTTGTTCGCCTGCACCGGCCCGTAGCGCTTGGAGACGTTGCGGAGCGACAGCGCGACCCGCTGGCCCGTGCCGGCGCCGGGCGGTGTCTTGCCTCGTAGCTCGGTCTCCTCGTCGATGCTCACCGGTGCGGCTCCTGGATCGTGACGAGCCGATCGGCCGGGAGGTCATCGAGCGTCTGGTCGATCCCCGAAGGCCACACGACCTCGAGCCGGTCGACGGTGGCGGCCGAGCCCAGTCCGAAGTGCACCGTGCGTTGCGTTCCCGACGCCACGCTGGTCGACCCGCACAACACCTGGCGGGTGAGGTGGCTGCCGTCGGCGAGCGAGGCGACCAGGCGAGCCCCACAGCCGTCGCGGTTCGACGTCGTGCCCACCGTGTCGACCTCGAGCCAGTGATCCGAGTCCGACGGCGTGACGTTCTCGTAGAGGTGGGGCGGGCCGCCCTGGTTCACCACGAAGACGTCCATCTTGCCGTCGCGGTTGTAGTCGGCCAAGGCGACGCCCTTCGAGTCGCCCGGATCGGCCGCACCAGTGGCCGCGCTGACGTCGAGGAACCGGCCGGCGCCGTCGTTGACGTACAGCTCGTTCGGTTGGACGCCGACGGGTGTGTCGGGACTGCGCTGGAAGTTGCCCGCCGCCAGGTACAGGTCCTCCCACCCGTCGAGGTTGAAGTCGGCGAACCCGCCGCCCCACGTGATCGAGTCGTAGGTGGCGTCCTGGGTGGGCCGCGCCGTGCCGGCCGACTCCTCTTCGACGAAGCTGCCGTTGCCGTCGTTGTGGAGCAGCTTGTTGGCGCCGATGTTGGTGAGGGCGAGGTCGGGATGCCCGTCTCGGTCGTAATCGCCTACGGCGATGCCCATCGTGTTCATCCAGAATCCCGTGCCCGAGGCGTTGGACACGTCGGTGAACGTCCAGCCGCCGCCGGGGGCGGGCCCGTCGTTGCGCCACAGATGGTTGTGATCGGGCTGCGGCCCGACGAAGTCGTTGGCGAGGTAGAGGTCGGGGCGGCCGTCGCCGTTGTAGTCGAACCAGGCGGCGGCGAAGCCGGCACCGTTGGTGCCACCGTCGTCCCACGTCGATGGGTCGTGCTCCAACAACGGCGTGACGTTGGTGAAGGTGCCGTCGCCGTTGCTGTGGTACAGCGTGTCGGGGTAGTAG
>DASXAI010000420.1:0-4838 GCA_036406775.1 Acidimicrobiales bacterium | reverse complement strand
GGCCCCGGCAGCCCGTCGGTGCTGAGCAACATGATCCTGTCGATCGAACAGCACGTCGACTGGATCGCCGCCTGCCTCCAGTATCTCGACGACCACGACCTGCGGTCGATCGAGGCGTCCGAGGCGGCCGAGGACGCCTGGGTCGAGCACGTGCACCAGGTCGGCGAGTTCACGCTGTACCCCCTGGCCAACTCCTGGTACATGGGCGCCAACGTGAAGGGCAAGGCCCGGGTGTTCATGCCCTACATCGGCGGTCTGCCCGCCTATCGGGAGCGCTGCGACGACGTGGCGGCCCACGGCTACGAGGGGTTCGAGGTGGAGACATGCTGACCGGCGAGCAGTACCTGGCGTCGCTCGACGACGACCGGGCCACTTACTTCGAGGGGCGGCGCATCAAGGACCTCCTGGCCGAGCCGGCCTTCGCCACGCCGGCCCGGGCCATCGCCACCGGGTACGACCGCTGCTACTCGCCCGAACCGGGCGCCACGAACCCGCTCGTGCTGGCGCCGCGCTCACCGGCCGAGTTGCGCGAGCGGGCCTCGGTCATCGGCGAGATGGACCTCGCCCTCAACGTCACGTACCAGTCGCTGATGACGCTGCTGACGGCGGCGGCGCGCCTCACGGGCGTCGATCCCGTGTATCGCGACCGGCTGCAGGCGTACGTCGACGACGCCATCGCCGCCGACATCCGCATCGCCGAGTGCATCACCGACGCCAAGGGCAACCGGTCGCTGTCACCGTCCCGGCAGACCGACCCGGACGCCTACGTCCACGTGGTCGAGCGCCGCACCGACGGTGTGATGATTCGGGGCGCCAAGCTCCACATCAGCGCGGCGTCGCTGTGCCACGACCTCCTCGTGATGCCCACCAAGGCCATGAAGCCCGGCGAGGAGGACTACGCCATCACCTGCGCCGTGCCCGTGAACTCGCCCGGCGTCAGCGTCATCAACACGACCTACCACCCGAAGGGCGACGACGTCCGTCACTACCCGGTGAGCAGCCAGGTGAGCATGCCTGATGGCTTCGTGGTGTTCGACGACGTCTTCGTGCCGGCCGACCGCGTGTTCCTCGACGGCGAGACGGCCAACGCGGCCGTCTTCGCCCACTCCCTGGGCCTGTGGGAGCGCCTCGGGGGCACCACGGCGATGGTGCGCCAGGCCGACGAACTCGTGGGGCTGGCCCAGCTCATCGCCGAGGCCAACGGGTTGGCCGGCGTGGCTCACATCCGCGAGAAGATCGACGAGATGGCGATCCACGCCACGCTGCTGCGGGCGGGCATGGAGGCCGCCCTCGCCCACGCCCAGTCCACCCCCGAGGGCTTCTACTTCCCCGACGAGCTGTTCACGAACGCCGCCAAGTACCAGGGGGCGGCCGAGTTCGGACGCATGGTGCGCCATCTCCACGACATCGCCGGTGGCTCGGTGCTGACGGCCCCGTCGATCGCCGACCTGGAGAACCCGGACACCGCCAGCTACGTCGAGAAGTACATGGGCACCGGCACCGAGCTCAGCGCCGAGGACCGCCTGCGCCTCTTCCACACCATCCGTGACCTCACCGCGGACGCCTTCGGCGGCTGGCACCTCGTCACCAACCTCCAGTCCGGCGGCGGGCTGTTCGCGCAGCGGATCGTCACGCGCCGCCACTACGACATGGCTCGCGCCACCGGGTACGCCCGGCAGGCGGCCGGGATCACGCCGCCGCCTCCAATTCGGCCCGGAAACGACTGAGCTGGTCCCGCACCGACGGCAGCTCGACATCGAGGGCCTTGGCCGTGACGGCAGCGGTGAGGCTGGTGTCGTAAGGCACGGGGCCGGGCGGCACCGCTCCCGGGGGCGGGGGGCCGAAGCGCAGGAGTGAGGCGTCGAGCTCGAAGACCTCGGCGGCGCGTTCGGCGAGTTGGCGGCGTCCGACCGTCTCGCCACCGCAGCAGTGGAAGATGCCCCGCAGATCGCGCTCGATGATCCGCCACATCAGCTCGGCGCCGTCACTGGCGAGGGTGGGAGTAGCGATCATGTTGAGGTCGTCGCCCTCCCACGCCAGGAACGGCTCCCCTGCCGCCAGCCGGTCCACCAGGGAAGCCACGAAGTAGCCGAAGCCGGCGTCCTGGCTGCGGGGTCCGTCCGGCCGGGCCCAGTGCACGCCATTCACGCCTGAGATGCGTGCCACCGCGCCGTTGGCGGCGCGCTCGGTGACGACGAGCTCGCTCGCCACCTTGAGCACGCCGTACAGGTTGATCGGGTTGGGCGGCGTCGCCTCGTCGGCGCCCGACTGCGTGCCGTCGAACACCCAGTCGGTCGACACGAGAACCACCTTGGCGCCGACGGCGTTGGCCGCGTCGACCACGTTGCGCGTCGCACCGACGTAGGCATCCCAGCCGGCCCGGCGGTCGCGGTACAGCCGGTCGAAGTCGTTGAGGATGGCGCAGTGCACGATGGCGTCGGGCCGGGCCGCCTCGATGCTGGCCCGGGTGGCCTCGGCGTCGGCGAGGTCGACGGCGGGGCCGCCGTCACCGGGCGGTCGGTGGTGGTGCACGGGCAACGTGAGGTCGGCGCCATGGGCGGCAAAGACCCGAGCCACGTTGCTGCCGACGAACCCGCTGGCCCCGGTGACGTAGACGCGCATGGCGACATTCTCGCCGCCCGGGCCGGCGTCAGAGCCGTTCGGCGTCCCCGAGCTTCTCCGGGTTGGCCACGATGTCGATGTGGGTGATACGCCCGTCGGCCACCACGAAGGCGAGCACCGCGACCTGGTCATCGGCCCGGAGGAGCAGGCCGGGATCCCCGTTGACGAGGACGCGGCGCACCGAGAACTCCTCCGCGCCCCGCCGGCCGGCGGCAAAGGTCCGCAGGACGCGGTCGCGGCCCGTGATGGGCTTGCGCGCGGCGGTGACGACACCGCCACCGTCGGCCCGCACCACGACGGCCTCGTCGAGCAGGGCCGCCAGCGTGTCGAAGTCGCCCTGCTCCGCCGCCACCTTGAACGCCTCGACGACGCGGGCCTGCTCGTCGGGGTCGGCGTCGAACCGGGGAGCCCGGTCCTGCACGTGGCGACGGGCCCGGCTCGCGAGTTGCCGGCACGCCTCGGGCGTCCGGCCGACGATGCGGGCGACCTCCTGCAACGGCACACCGAAGGCCTCGTGCAGCACGTACACGGCCCGCTCGGGCGGCGACAACGTCTGGAGCACCGTCAGCAGCGCCAGGCTCACCTGGTCGTCGAGGGTCACCCGATCGGCCGGGTCCGCCTGCTCGTCGACCGGGGCCACCAGCGGCTCGGGCAGCCACGGCCCGACGTACGCCTCCCGGCGCACCCGGGCCGAGCGCAACTCGTCGAGGGCCAGCCGGGTCACGATCCGGGTCATCCAGGCGCGCGGCTCCCTGATCTCGTCGGTGCCGGCCCGCTCGGCCCGCAGGTACGCGTCCTGCACGACATCCTCGGCGGCGTGCATGGAACCGAGCAACCGGTAGGCGACCCCGATGAGGAAATCGCGGTGGCGGGCGAGCTCAGCGGCCAGATCCATCGGTGGCATACCTCTACGACGAGACGGGACGGCGACGTGTGACATCGCCTCTCTACCCTGTACCCCATGGCGCGCTCGATGCCGTCGGCGCCGGTCGGGCCGGTGCCGGCGTGGCGGGGACGCCTGCACGTGTGGGCCGTCGGCCTGTCGGCTTTCCTGACGGTGATCGGCGTCGCCGTCGTCATCCCGTCGCAACGGGTCCCTGTCGCGATCTACGGGCTCGGAATGACGGCGATGTTCGGAACGTCGGCGCTGTACCACCGGGGCGCCTCCAATCCGTGGTTACAGGCTCACATGCGTCGCATCGACCACACCGCCATCTACGCCGCCATCGCCGGCACGTACACGCCGGTGTGCCTCATCGGCATCGGCGGCGCCACCGGTCGGCGGATCCTGCTCGTCGTCGTGCTCGGGGCGGCCTTCGGGATCGCGTGCGCGTGGTCGCCGTGGTGGTGGCTGCGCCGCGTCAACATGTTCATGTACGTCGTCGTCGGCTGGGCCTGCCTGCCGGCCATCCCGCAGCTGGCCGACAACGTGGGCGTCACCGGCGCCGTGCTCATCGTGGGCGGCGGCGTCGTGTACACCGTGGGTGCCATCGTGCTGGGTCTGCGCCGGCCCGACCCGTGGCCTGACGTCTTCGGCTACCACGAGGTGTTCCATGCCTGCACCCTCGTGGCGGCGACGATGCAATTGGCCGGCATCTCCACGTCGGTGCTCGCGACGTGATCTACCCTCTGCGCCGTGCCCAGCACCCAGGCCACCGTCGATTTGCTGCGGGGCGTGCCCCTCTTCGCCGACCTGTCGAAGAGCGAGCTACGGCTGGTCGCCACCATCATGAAGCCGCTCGACTTCGAGCCCGGGGCGCCGGTCGTGACCGAGGGCGACCGCACGGGCCGGTTCTTCGTGATCGTGGAGGGTGACGCCGAGGTACTGGTCAACGGCCGGTTCGTCCGGCGGCTCGGGCCGGGCCACTTCTTCGGCGAACTGGCCCTCCTCGACGACGAGCCGCGGTCGGCCACGGTGGCCGCCATGAATCAGCTGTCGACGCTGTCGATCGCGGCGTTCAACTTCCGCAGCCTGTTGAAGTCGAACGCATCCATCACCTACAAGGTGCTGCTGACCCTCTGCCAGCGCCTGCGCACCGCCGAGCGCTCACGGCTCTGAGCCGCTCCGGCGGTCAGGCCACAGGCTCGGGAGGTTGACGACGATCCCCTCCTGCGTCGAGCGGGCGATCACCACGACCGCCTCGTCGTCGGGCGACGGGTTCTCCTCGCGGTGGGGCACGAAGGGCGGGACGAACACGTAGTCACCCGGCTTGGTC
>DASXAI010000419.1:0-2871 GCA_036406775.1 Acidimicrobiales bacterium | reverse complement strand
GACGGGCGTTCTCCGGTGCAACTTCGTCACAGCCCTGTGCGAACATGCGTTCGTGGATGCCGAGGCGACGATCCTGCACGCCGATCTCGATTCCTTCTACGCGTCGGTGGAGCAGCGCGACGACCCGGGCCTGCGGGGCCGGCCCGTGATCGTGGGCGGTGGCGTGGTCCTGGCGGCGAGCTACGAGGCCAAGGCCTACGGGGTGCGCACGGCGATGGGCGGGGTCCAGGCCCGGCGCCTGTGCCCGAAGGCGGTCGTGGTGCCGCCCCGCATGGCGGCGTACTCGGAAGCCAGCAAGGCCGTCTTCGCCGTCTTCGACGACACCACCCCGCTGGTGGAGGGGCTGTCGATCGACGAGGCCTTCCTCGACGTCGGCGGGCTGCGGCGCGTCTCGGGAACGCCCACCGAGATCGCCGTGCGCCTGCGCCAGGCCGTGCGCGATCGGGTCGGCTTGCCCATCACGGTGGGGGTGGCTCGCACCAAGTTCCTGGCCAAGGTGGCGAGCGGCGTGGCCAAGCCCGACGGCCTCCTGGTGGTGCCGCCCGACGACGAGCTCGCCTTCCTCCACCCGCTGGCGGTCGAGCGGCTGTGGGGCGTGGGCCTGGTGACGGCGGGCAAGCTGCACGAGCGCGGCATCCGAACGGTCGGCGAGGTGGCGGCCCTCCCCGAAGCGGCGCTGATCGCCATGCTGGGTCGGGCGTCGGGCCGCCAGCTCCACGCCCTCGCTCACAACCGCGATCCCCGGCCGGTGGTGGTCGGCCGGCGCCGCGGCTCCATCGGGTCGCAGTGCGCGCTGGGATGGCGCCGCCGGGCGTGGAGCGAGGTCGAGGCGACGCTCATCGGTCTCGTCGACCGCGTCACCCGCCGCCTGCGGGCGGCGGAGCGCGTCGGCCGCACGGTCGTACTGCGGTTGCGATTCGAAGACTTCTCACGCGTCACCCGCTCGCACACCTTGGCCGAGGCCACCGCCGAGACGCACACCATCCTCACCGTCGCCCAACAACTGCTCGCGGCCGCCACCGCGATGATCGAACAGCGCGGCCTCACGCTCGTCGGCATCGCCGTCGCCAACCTCGACGACGACGACGCCGTGCAACTGGCATTGCCGTTCGACCGGTACACCGGCGGCGCCCTCGACGCCGCCCTCGACCGCGTGCGCGAACGGTTCGGGACCAGCGCCGTCACCCGGGCCGTGCGGCTCGGGCGCGACGACGGGATGACGGTGCCGATGCTGCCCGACTGACGGCGGTAGGGAACTTGGCGGTTATGGGAGGCGGGAGAACCAGGCGAGCGAGCTGATGCCGGCCAGCGCCAGCAGCGTGAGGGCACCGCCGGCGAACCAGTCGCCGACCTCTTTGGTGACCGGATGGCGGTTGACGCCGGCGCCCAGCTTGGCGAAGACGGATTCGAGCTCGGTCGCCGACTGGGCCGTCAACGCCTGGCCGCCCGTCTGGTCGGCGATGCGGGCCAGCGCCGGCCCGTTCACCGGCACGGCCACGGGCTGGCCCGAGGGGTCGTTCACGACGCCGTTGGGCGTGCCGAACGAGATGGTGTTCACCGGCACCCCGGCCGCCGCCGCTTCCTGCGCGGCGGTGTCGTTCGGGACGCCGACCGTCGTCTCACCGTCGGAGAGCACCACGATCGTGGCCGTGGGCGCCGCCGATGCCGTGCCCGCAACGGTGGTCGACGTCGTCGCACCGTTGTTCTCGGCCGACTGGACGGCCTGCAGCGACGTGCGGATGGCCGAGCCGATCGCCGTCCCCTCGCCGAGGCGCAACTGATTGAGCGTCGCCGCCACTGCATCGTGGTCGTCGGTCGGCTGGGCCAGGACGCGGACGTCACCGTCGAAGGCGACCAGGCCGACGCGCGTGTGGGCCGGCATCGACGTCAAGAAGTTGCGGGCCGCCTCCTGGGCCGCCGCCAACCGCGAAGGCGACACGTCCGTCGCCTCCATCGAGAGCGAGGTGTCGATGGCGAGCATCACGATCGACGCGTGATCGGACTCCTCGGTGGCGAACGCGGGTCGAGCGGCGGCCATCGAGGCCACCACCAGTCCGGTCAGCAGGCCGATGGCCGCGATGTGCCGCCGCCAACCCGGCTTGTCGGGTGCCACCGAGTCGAGCAACTCGACGTTGGTGAACCGCATGGCGTAACGAGTCCGGCGGCGCTGCACCACCACGTAGGCGACGAGCAGCGCGACGGGGACGGCGAGCAGTAGGAGCCGCCACGGGGCGAGGAAGGAGAAGTCGCCCATCAGCGCACCGCCGTGCCGGCGAGCCGCTGCTGGCGACGGGTGACGACGAACCGCACGAGGTCGGCGATCCAGTCGCCGTCGGTGCGGACCCGGAGGTGGTGCGCCCCCGCCCCGGTGATCGACTCGGCGATGCGGGCGCGCTGGCGCGCCGCCGCCAGCGTGTAGTCGGTGCGGATCTTCTGGTCGCGCGTGTCGACGAGCCGGCGCCGGCCGCTCTCGGGATCGACGAGTTGGACGAGACCGATGTCGGGCAGCGCCAGTTCGCGGCCGTCGACGACCTCGACCGCGATCACGTCGTGCCGGGCGGCGACGGCGCGCAGGGCGCGGGCCCAGGCGTCGTCGGCGAGGAAGTCGGAGATGACCACGACCATCGCCGGTCGGGTCGCGATCCGCCCCAGGGACATGAGCGTGGCGGCGAGGGCGTCACGGGTGCCGTCAGCGGGCCGGTCGAGGGCGCCGAGGACGGCCGCCATGTGGGCCCGCCCCGAACGCGCCGCCACGACGAGGCCCGAGCCGGCGGTCATGCAGCCGACCCGGTTGCCGCCGCGCGCCGCGACGAGGCCGAGCGTGCCGGCCAGGTCGCGGGCCACGACCGCCTTCTCGGCCCGGCCCGTGCC
>DASXAI010000418.1:0-2633 GCA_036406775.1 Acidimicrobiales bacterium | reverse complement strand
CCGAGCTCCTCGACGACGACGAGCAGGAGGCCCTGCGCCGGCGGGCCCGGGCGGTGGTCACCGATCGCCGCTTTCCCATCGACGGGACCGGCCGCCGCTACCCCTGGCCCCTCGTGTAGCCCGGGCCGCCCGCCGAGGACGTCGAACCGGGGGCAGTAACGGGCCGTGACGGCCCGTTACTGCCCCCGGTTCGAGGTGTTCAGCCTCGGGCTTGGAGGGCCTCGATGAGCTTGGGCAGGACCTTGTGGACGTCGCCCACGATGCCGAGGTCGGCGATCGAGAAGATCGGCGCTTCCTTGTCCTTGTTGATGGCGACGATGTTCTTGGCGCCCTTCATGCCCACCATGTGCTGGGTGGCGCCGCTGATACCCGCGGCGATGTAGACGGTGGGCTTCACGACCTTGCCCGTCTGGCCGACCTGGTACGAGTACGGCACCCAGCCGGCGTCGACGATGGCCCGGGACGCGCCGGGGGCGCCCTTCAGGAGTTTGGCCAGTTGCTCGATCATCTCGTACTTGCCGGCCTCGCCCAGGCCGCGTCCGCCGGACACCACGATGGCGGCCTCGTCGAGCTTCGGACCGGTGGCCTCCTCGACGTGGACGGCAGTGACCTTCGCCCCGCCCGCGGCGCCGAGGTCGGGCACGTCGACCTTCACCACTTCGGCCGGCGGGCCGCCCGACTCCTCCGCCGCGAACGACTTCGGCCGGAACAGCGCCAGGTACGGCGGATCGCCGGTGAAGGTGGTGGTGACGAGGACGTTGCCGCCGAAGATGGCGGTGGTGACGCTCACCTTGTCGCCGTCGACGGCGACGTCGGTGTTGTTGGTGAGCACCGTGCGGTCGAGCTTCACCGACAGACGCCCGGCGACGTCACGACCCTCGTAGGTCTGGGCGAAGAGGATCAGCCCGGGCGCGTCGCCGCCGTCGATGACCGCCTTCATGGCGGCGGCGACGGGCGGGCCGGGCAGGTGCCCCTGGAGATCGCCGGTGGTGTACACCTTCGAGGCTCCGTGGGCCCCGAGCGCGCCGGCGATGGCATCGGCGTCGTCGCCCGCGTGGAAGGCCGCCACCGTCCCGCCGAGGGACCGGGCCTTGGTGAGCAACTCGAGGGTGCCGGTGGTGGGTACGCCGTTGGAGGACTGGGCGAAGACCCAGATGGTGTCGATGGCCATGGTTGTTGTCGTCTCCGTCTTTCTCAGATGACCTTGAGGCCTTCGAGGAACGTCACGATCTTGGCGTAGCCCTCGCCGTCATCCTCGACGATCTCGCCGGCCTTGCGGGCCTCGGCCGCGGCCACGTCGACGATCTCCTGGCCGGCGCCGGCCCACCCGACGGTCTCGACGCCGAGGTCGCCGGCCTTCACGGTGTCGACGGGCTTGTTCTTGGCCGCCATGATCCCCTTGAAGCTCGGGTAGCGAGGCTCCACCACGCCGGCCGTCACCGAGACGACGGCGGGCAACGGGCACTCGACCTCGTCGAAGCCAGCCTCGGTCTGGCGCCGCACCTTGAGGGTGCTGCCGTCGACCTCGACGTGCTTGGCGAAGGTGATCGACGGCCAGCCGAGCACCTCGGCGATCTGTTCGGGGATGGTGCCGGTGTAGCCGTCAGTGGACTCGGTGGCCGTGAGCACGAGGTCGGCGCCGCCGACGCGCTCGATGGCCTTGGCGAGGATCTTCGCCGTCGTCAGGGCGTCGGAGCCCTGCAGCGCCGGATCCGAGACGAGCACCGCCTTGGCCGCGCCCATGGCCAGCGCCGTCCGGAGCCCGGACACTTCGTCGTTGGGCGCCATCGAGACCAGACTGACGTCGCCACCGCCGGCGGCGTCGGCGAGCTGGAGGGCCATCTCGACCCCGTACGAATCGGACTCGTCGAGGATGAGCTTGCCCTCGCGCTTGAGCGTCTTGGTGCTCGGGTCGAGGGTCCCGGGTGTGGCCGGGTCCGGGATCTGCTTCACGCAGACGACGACGTTCATGGCGGACCATTCTGTCGGAATCGGGCGCCCCGCTCCCAAGCCCTGCGCTTTCACGCTGGCTCATCCACGCCAGACGTGGTTCCACCAGCGTGAAACGGAAGGGGCTCGACCAGTTGGGCGGTACCGTTCCTGGTCTTGCGGCTGCTGTTGATCGTGAACTCGTTCGCCTCGTCGGTCACCGCCCGCAACACCGTCCTGGTGCAGCAGACGCTGGGCGCCGTCGCCGACGTCACCACGGTCGTCACCAACCGGCGCGGCCACGCCATGCGCTTCGCCCAGGACGCCGCGTCCCGGGGAGTGGAGCTGGTTGCCGCCCTCGGAGGCGACGGGACGCTCAACGAGGCCGCCAACGGCATCGCCGGGAGTGAAACGGCCCTGGCCGTGCTGCCCGGCGGCTCCACGAACGTGTTCGCCCGGATCATCGGCCTGCCCAACGACCCCGTGCCCGCCGCCAACGTCGTGGCCGACGGCATCAAGCGGGAGAGCATCCAGCGGGTCGGCCTCGGCTCGGTCAACCGCCGCTACTTCTGTTTCCACACCGGCATCGGGTTCGACGCCGCCGTCGTGGGCCGAGTCGAGCGTCAGGCGTCGCTGAAGCGCTGGGCCGGCCACCCGCTGTTCGTGTGGGCGGCCCTGGCGACCTGGGTGCGGGGCTACGACCG
>DASXAI010000417.1:0-3251 GCA_036406775.1 Acidimicrobiales bacterium | reverse complement strand
ACCGCGGCCGACGGCCGCTACGAGCCCCCCGGATAGGAGACGCCGTGCCCATCGACCGCCACGAGCTGATCGCGTTCACCCAGGAACTGGTGCGGGTCCCGAGCGTGTACGACCCGGCCACGGGCCGGCGCGAGGAGCCGGCGGCGGCGCTGGTCGAGGCCAAGATGCGCCAGTTCGGCTGGACGCCCGAGCGCGACGAGGTGGAGCCGGGCCGGCCCAACATCATCGCGGTCATCGACGGTGACGGGCCGGGTCCGACGCTGATGTTCGAGGGCCACACCGACGTGGTGACGGAGGGCGACCTCGAGAACTGGACCGTCGACCCGTTCGGTGCGGAGATCGTCGACGGCCGCCTGTACGGGCGCGGCTCGGCCGACATGAAGTCGGGCGTCGCCGCCATGCTCTTCGCGGCCAAGGAGGTGGTCGACCGCGGGCCATTCCCCGGCCGGCTCGTCGTGGCCGCCCTCGTCGACGAAGAGGGGATGATGGCCGGCGCCAAGCACTTCGTCGCCAGGGGCTGGGGCGAAGCCGTCGACGCCGTCATTTGCTGCGAGCCGGAAGCAGGCGAGGTCTGCACGACGGCCAAGGGCGCGCTGCGGCTGCGCGTCGACTTCCACGGCGCCATGGCTCACGGCGCCATGCCGCACCACGGCCGGAACCCGAACCCGGCGCTCGGCCGCTTCCTGCGGTCGGTGAAGATCCTCCAGTCGGACCTGCAGGCCTCCCACGACGCCCACCCGCACCTCGGGCTGGTGTACCTCACACCGACGGCGCTGCGAGCCGGCGATCCGCTGCAGATGAACGTCATGCCCGCCGACGCGTCGGTGTGGCTCGACGTCCGCACCATCCCCGGTGTCGACCACGACGGCGTCGTGGCCGCCGTGGCCGAGCGGGCCCGGGAGGCGGCGAAGACCGAGAACGTCGACGCCCACGTCACCGTCATCGACGACCGCCCCGCCGTCGAGATCCCGGCCGACGCGCCGATCGTGCGCGCCCTGTGCGCCGCCCACGAGGCCGTCACCGGCGAACGGGCCCGGCTCGGCGGCGTCCCCGGGGCCACCGACGGCACCGTGCTGACGGCGCGCGGCGGCATCCCGAGCGTCGTGTACGGGCCGGGCGGCAAGTGGATCGCCCACCAGGCCGACGAGTTCGTCGAAGTCGAGGAGATCGTGCAAGCCGCGCACGTCTTCGCCGAGGCGGCCCACCGCTTCCTGCACGGCACCACCTGACGTGTGGGAGTCGCTGACACCCGTCGGCCGCGGCCCGCACAACGCCATCACCGACGTGGCCGGGGTGCTGGTGGGCCACTACGAGCGGCTGAGCGAGGGCTGGGCCACCGGCACCACCGTGGTCATGACACCCGGCGGTGCCGTCGGCGGCGTCGACATCGGCGGCGGCGCGCCCGGCACCCGCGAGACCGATCTGCTCGCACCGTCGGCGATGGTCGAGCGCGTCCACGCCATCTGCCTCACGGGCGGCAGCGCCTACGGCCTCGCCGCCGCCGACGGCGTCATGTGCTGGCTGAGCGAGCACGGCATCGGCCTGCCCGTCGGCGACGAGCCCCACGAGGTCGTGCCGATCGTGCCCGCCGCCGTCTTGTTCGACCTGAAGCACAGCGCCTGGGGTCACCGACCCGACGCGTCGTTCGGGTACGCGGCGAGCGGCGCTGCGTCCGACGGCCCGGTGGCCGAGGGCACTGTCGGCGCCGGCACGGGTGCCACGGCCGGACCGGTGAAGGGCGGGATCGGCACGGCGAGCGTCGTGCTCGAGGGCGACTTCACGGTCGGCGCCCTCGTGGCCCTCAACGCCCGCGGCCACGCCGTCGACCCTCGCACCGGCGTGCCGTACGCCATCAGCTTCGGCCTCGACGACGAGTTCGCCGCCTGGCAGCCACCGCACGCCTCCGACGTCGAAGCGGCACGCGAGCGGCTGCAGGCGGCGGCCAAGATGCCCAAGCTGAACACCACGCTCGCGGTGGTGGCCACCGACGCCGAGCTGACCAAGGCGGAGTGCACGGTGCTGGCCAGCGTGGCCCAGGACGGCGTCGCCCGTGCCGTGCGGCCCACCCACACGTTGTTCGACGGCGACCTCGTGTTCGCCCTAGCGACGGGCACCCGGCCGCTCGAGCTGCAGACCACCGACGCCTACGCCGCCGGGCCGAGTCGGGCCGCTCTCGTGAACGACCTCGCCGCCGCCGGCGCCGACACCGTGAGCCGGGCCGTCGTTCGGGCCGTCCTGGCCGCGAGTACCGTCGGTTCTTCGGCCGCGTACCGCGACCTATTCCCGACCAGTTTTGTCGGAAATAGGGCTTGATGTGGCAGGATGACCCTTCCGGACCCACCCTCGGAGGACCCCAACCATGAGATGGAAGCAGTCCCTCGTCGCCACCGCCTTGGGTGTCGCCCTGGTGGCGGCGGCCTGCGGCGGCGACAACAAGGGCAGCACGGGCGCCACCACGACGGCCGGCGGGGCCACCACCACCGCCGCCTCGGGCGGCGGCGCCAGCAGCACGGCCGGCGGTTCGTCGGGCGGCGGCACCACCAAGCTGTCGATCGGCGAAACCTTGGCGCCCGTGTCGCTCGACATCTCCCAGGAGAGTGGCGCCGCCATTCCGCAGGCGCTGCTCTACAACGTCTACGAGACGCTGGTGCGAATCGACGACCAAGGCAAGTTCCAACCGTTGCTGGCCAAGGAGTGGAAGGTCTCTCCTGACGGGCTCACCTACACGTTCACGCTGAACGACAACATCGTCTTCGCCAACGGCGACCCGCTGACGTCCGACACGGTGAAGCAGTCGTTCGACTACAACGCGGCCAACACCAAAGCGCCCGCCCTCATCAAGGGCACCTTCGCGCCCGTCGCCTCGGTGACGGCGCCCGACCCGAAGACGGTCGTCGTGACGCTGAAGCAGCCGAGCCGCGACTTCCTCTTCAACATCGCCCAGACCGGCGGCGTCGTGGTCGACCCGGCCAGCCGGGCCGACATCGCCACCAAGACCAACGGCAGCGGGCCGTTCGCCGTCACGAACTACACCACCAACGCTTCGCTCACTCTTGCGGCCAACCCGAAGTACTGGGGCCCGAAGCCGGCGCTCACCGACGTCGTGTTCCGCTACTACAGCGACGCCAACGTTCTCGCCAACGGCCTTAAGGCGGGCGACATCCAGATCGTCGACAACATCATGCCCGAGCTCTTCGACCAGTTCAAGAACGACACCGCTAACTACGAGACGGTGAACGGCACATCGAGCG
>DASXAI010000416.1:0-8965 GCA_036406775.1 Acidimicrobiales bacterium | reverse complement strand
CGTCGACGCGCGTCACGACGAAGGCGACCTGGCTCCCGTCGGGCGAGACACGAGGGAACCCGGCGGCGACGAGGCCGCCGATGTCGGAGGGCAGCATGGCCCGACCGTACCGCCGGCCCCTGGCGGCGCGCCCGGGCCGTTTGTCCTACTCGGCCAAGCCGACGGGCTGGCCGTCGACGATCTGGTCGAGGTACTCCGACAGCCCGTAGCCGACGCGACCGTCGCCGGTGGTCCAGCACGTGAGACCCTCGCTGATCCGAGTGACGAGCTGGTTGCCGTCCGGATCGACGCGACGGTTGCGCAGCGGGATGAGGTTCACGACCTCACCCGTGAACGTCCACTGGCGGTTGCTGCGGCTCGACGTCAGCGTGCCGCGGATGGACTGGTGGTACTGGTCGTCGCCTTGGAAGTCGGTGGCGATGACCACGTCGTCGCACAGGTGGAGCTGCCCGTCCTCCCACACGAAGCCGCCGCGCGTCCCGGGGTCGTCGCGCCGCGCGACACGCGACGCCATGAAGCCGAAGTCATCGTCGACGTTGGCGGTCAGCCAGCGGTAGTACCACGGCGCCTGCCAATACCGGGGACCCCACGAGTGATCGCGCAGGCCGTGGCCCCGGAGCTCCCACTCGTCGTCGCCGACACGAAGGCTCCCGTGGCCGGCGACGAGCTGCTCGTAGTGGCCCTTGGCGAACTCCTGGCCCGCCGCCTCGCGCCCGTGCTCGGGCTCGCCGCCGAACATGCTGGCTCGACCCTGGCCGGTGAAGGTGAGGTGGGCCTCGCACGACGCGAACGGGTTGGTGGTGAAGGCCTGCTTCGGATCGGCCATCTGGGTCGGGTCGTCGAGGAGCACGACCTTGCCGGTGTAGTCGACGCGCAGTTCCTCGAACGGCGTCACCACTGTCCACGTGAGGCCGCCCGCGTCGAGGGCGTCGTTCGACGAGAGCGGCGGACGCGAGAACATGAAGCCGACGCGGTTGTCGGGAAGATAGAGGCACACCGTCATCTCGGCGTAGCCCTCGTTGGCCCGGTTCCCCAGCCGGAAGAAGCCGCCGACCTGTTGCTCGGGGTCGAACAGGTTGATGTACATGCTCTCGTTGAAGTTCGACTCGGGTCCCAGCTCGTGGGTGTACTCGTCGCTCGGTTCCAACCTCAGGGCCATGGCGGCGACGATACGGCGGCGATGAAGTGGGCGGCGAGAGCGGCCACGTTGGTGTGGGCGTTCAAGCCGCTCGGGTTGGGCATGACGTACACGGGGCGGCCGCCGAGCGGCCGTTCCTGCCAGCCCGCGACCGCCTTGGGGTCGACCGCCTTGCGCCAGCCGTCGAAGCCGAGGAAGCAGACGGCGGCGGGCTGCAGCCATCCGACGAGCCGCTCGAGCCGCCCCACACCGTGGCGGTACTCCTCCGGTGCGAGCTCGGCGGCGCTGACCGTCGCCCGTTTGACGATGTCGGTCATGCCGACCCGCTGGTCGGCGAAAAGCGTGAGCGGGTCCCGGTCGACGGTGGCGAGGCCGGCCGCCAGCGCCGCGGGCCAGAACCGGTTGCCAGGACGGGCGAACCCGACGCCGGCGTCGGCGGCGTAGAGGCTCGGGTTCAGGCCGCACACCAGCAGCCGCATGTGCGGGCCCACGCAGTCGGCCAGCGTCCGGAGCCGGGTGCCATCGGGTGCGAAGCCGCCGCCTTCGAGCAACAGGCCAGCGTCGGCGCCGGGCGGGAAGCGGATGCGCACCCGCTCGCCCACGGCAGTGGCGCGGTGCAGGCGCCAGAGGGCGAGGGGGACGTCGACCAGAGCGGTGCGGCGGAGGTCGGTCACTCCTGGGCGACGCGGGCCTGCAGCCGGCGCATGCCCTTCAGCCACCGGTCGTAGTCGCTCGCCTTGCGCCGGAAGAACTCGAGCACCTCCGGGTGGGGCAGGATGAGGAAGCGCTCCTCGCGGATGGCGTCGACCGCGACGCCGGCCACCTGCTCGGGCTCGAGGACGTCACCGGCGGCCCGCACCACGTCGGTGCTGATGCCGGGAGCGTCGGCGTTCAGCATGTTCGTGTTGACGCCCATCGGGCAGAGGCAGCTGACCTTGACGCCGCGGCCGCCGAACGTCACCGACACCCACTCGGCGAAGGCGAGGGCGGCGTGCTTGGTGACGGAGTACGGCGCCGAGCCGATCTGGGTGAGGAGCCCGGCCGCCGATGCCGTCGAACAGAAGTAGCCGTCACCCCGGGCGACCCAGCCCGGTACGAGGCGGCGGGCGGCGAAGTAGTGGGCCTTGACGTTGACGGCGAAGGCCTGGTCCCAGTCCCTGTCGGCCGTCTCGAGGTCGGTGCCGCCGCCGATGCCCGCGTTGGCGAAGAAGAGGTCGATGGGGCCGAAGGTGGCCTCGGCCGCGTCGATCAGCCCTCGGACCGAGGCGTCGTCGGCCACGTCGCAGCCGACCGCGAGGGCGACGCCGGGGTGGTCCTGTTCGATCTGCTCGGCCACGGCCTTGGCGCCGGCGTCGTTCACGTCGGCCACCACCACGGCGGCCGCCCCTTCGTCGGCGAACCGGCGGGCCAGGGCCCGGCCGATCCCGCTCGCCGCCCCCGTCACCACCGTGATCTTGCCCTCGAGCTCCATGGCGCCGGATGGTACGCCCCGCACCGTTTTCGCGTCGCTGGGGTGTCGTATATCCCGCCTAGTTTCGTCAGAACCGGCGGTGGATCAGGCGATGGCGGCGCGCATCGTCGCCTCGGTGACGGTCATGCGGTCGGGGCCCCACGGGAGGGGCATGAGGATCGGGGCCTCGACGCCGGCATCGACGTAGGACCGGACGAAGGCACCGACGGCGGCAGTGTCGCCCATGAAGTCGATGCCGTCGACCATGCGGTCGCTCACGGCCTTCAGCGCCCCGTCGCGATCGCCGGCCCGGTGGCGTTCCCGGACCTCGGCCACCTCCTCGCCGTAGCCGGCCTCCGTGAAGTTGCGGGCGTACGAGTCGACGACGGCGTACGAGAACAGGTCGCGCCGCGCCGCGTCGATGCCGTCGTCGCGGTCGGCCACGACACCGGCGTGGATGTAGGCGAAGATCGTGGCGGCCCCGCCGCCACGGACGTGCGCCACGCTCCACGGGACGTGTGAGGCCGGTAGGTAGTTGAGGAGCACGCCGTCGGCCACCTCGCCGGCGAGGCGCAGCATCCCGGCGTTGAGGGCGCCGATCACGATCTTCGGCCGGCGGTCGCCGAGGCGGACGCCGAGTCGGAACCGCTTCACCGACCAGAAGTCGCCGGCGAAGGTCACGGCCTCGCCCGACAGGCACTGGCGCACCAGTTCGACGTACTCGCGAACCTGGGCCAACGGTCGTTCCCGGAAGGGAACGCCGTGCCACTGGCTGGTGACGACGGGCGACGAGATCCCGATGCCGAGGTAGACGTCGCGATCCGGGTGCAGAACCTGCAGGGTGGCGGCGGACATGGCCGCCAGCGGGGGTGTGCGGAGCTGGAGGGCGACGACGCCGGTGCCGAGGTCGAGGGTCGGGGCGACGGCGCCCACGGCGGCGAGGAGGGCGAACGACTCGGCACCGACTGTCTCGGCCGTCCAGAAGCTCCGGTAGCCCAGCTCCTGGGCCGTGGCGGCGACGCGCAGGGCACCGGGCACGCCGAGGGCGGGCAGGCTGGCGAAGGTCACGCCCAGGTTGTCGAGGGCATCTGGCACGCTGGGGGACGGTAGCGGCTGCCGTTCGCGCGTTCCGGGAACGTGACTTCCGCCGCCTGTGCGAGGCCGAAGGGCGGCAGGGTCGATACCATCGGAGGTGAAGGAGCCGGGCCCTCACGGGAGCCGGTCGGACAGGAGGGATTGATGACCGAGACCCGAGAGATCGACGTGATCGCCGAGGCGCTCAGCGTCATCGATCGCGCCCTCGCCGAGATGGTCAACCGGGAGCTCGTGTCCACCGGCGAGGTCGCCGATGTCCTGCTCGATGTCCGTTCGCTCCTGACCCAGCCGCCCAGCGAGTCCTGAGGGCGGCGGCCGGACCCATCGCCGGTGCCTCGCTCCGAGGCAGGCACCGCTCGCTCGAACATGTGATGATCTGGGGTGCCTGCCTGTGAGGCAGGCACCTGTCGTTCACGGCACGAGGTGCTCGGACGGCTCGCCGCCGGCGGCGATCAGGTCGCGGAAGGCGCCCTCCATCAGCTCCCGCAGCAGAGCCGGCTCGGCCACGGCGCGGGCGTCGATGTGGAGGCCCATGTCGAGGCTCCCGTCGTACGACAGCAGCGTGAGGTTGAAGGCGACGCCACCGAGCGGGCCGATCGGGTAGTTCTCCAGCACCTCGGCCCCGGCGATGTAGACGGGGAACGGCGCCGCCCGCACGTTCGACGTGGCGAAGTCGACGGTCTGGGTCTGCTGGCGGGCGATGCGCGTCACCATCGACAGGGGCAGCGCCGAGGCCACCGTGGCCAGGGCGTCGAGGTTGGCCGTGGCCGATCCCGCCCGGGCCGTGGCGGCGGCGTCGCGGATGAGGGCGAACCGCTCGGCGATGGGCATCTCGCCGCTGGGGACGAGGAGCCGGACCAGCGTGTAGGCGTTGGCGCCCGACGCCTCGGTGCGGGTGCTGACGGCCATCGAGGCCCGCAGCACGTCGACGGGCTGACCCTGACGGCGGTGGTACTCGGCGGCGGCCGTAGTGGCGGCGGTGAGGAACGCCACGTTGAGCGTCCCGCCGAGCGCCTTGGCCGCCACCTTCGTGTCCTCCAGCGGCGCCCGCAGCACCTCGAGCCGGCGCTTGAGCGAGCGCTCGACCCACAGCGGCGAGCGGGCCTTGTCGGTGTCCTGGAGCTGCGTGACGAGGCCGCGCACCGTCTCGAGGGCGGCGGCGCCGGCCGCCGGGATCCGCGACGGGTCGCCGAGCAGTTCGGCCGCCTGCCGGGCCAGGCCGATGGGGAGCCGGAACGTGCTCGTCACGAAGTCGACGAAGGCGTCGGCCGGGTTGGTCTCGGGCGGCGTCTCCGGCGCCGGCAGCTCCTCGGCCGTGAGCGGCGCCGGCTCGGGCGCGTCGCGCTCGAGATCGACGAAGTGCGCCGTGAGCCGGATGCCGGCCTCACCGTCGACCACGGTGTGGTGGAACTTCTGCAGCAAGGCGGAGCGGCCGCCCTCCAAGCCGTCGACCACCACGAACTCCCACAGCGGGCGGGTGCGCTCGAACGGGTCGGCCGCGAACAGGACGGCGTAGTCGACGAGCTGATCCATCGTGCCCGGTGGGGGCAGGCCGATGTGGCGGATGTGGTAGTCGAGGTCGAAGCCCGGATCATCCACCCACGTGGGCGGGGTGAGGCTGACCGGGCCGGGTTGGACCCGTTGCCGCAGACGGGGGAACAGCTGCGTGGTGCGGTCCATGCGCCGGCGCAGCCGCGCCACGTCGGGCGGGCGGTCGAGGATCGTGATGTTGGCGACGTTGGACGAGAGGTACGGGTCGCGCTCCAGCCGCCAGAGCAGGCCCTCGGCCTCGGACATGCGCCGGTCGAACCGCATGGCCGTCGAGGTTAGGTGGTCAGATCAGCGCGGGATCGACGTGTGCTTGAACTCGTTCAGCTCGGGCCACGTCAGCAGGTCGAGCACCCGCTCGATGGTGGTGGTGGCCAGCTCGCCGTCGCCCTTGGGGCGGTGCATCAGCCGCACGAACACCGACTGGCCGTCTTGGATGAACGTCGGCACACCCCACACCTTGTGGGTCTCGGCGGCCGCGTTGTGCTCGTCCTTCACCTCGAGCAGCGGCCGCTTGGTCGCGATCTCCTCGAACACAGCACCGGCGTCGACGCCCGCCGCCTCGAGCACCCGACGAACCTCCGCGGGGTCCTTCAGCTGCAGGCCCTCGTCGTGGCGCAGCGCGAACAGCCCACGATGGGCGGCGTGGAAGCGCTCCGGGAACTTGTCGCGGACCACCACGCTGGCCTGGAGGGCCAGCAGCCCGGTCTCGGAATCGGGGTCGTCCCAGACATCGGGCTGGCCTTCGGTGACGTGGACCTGGCCCAACGAGAACGGGACGAAGGTGACGTCCCAGTCGGCGCCGGCCGCCAACGCGTCGAGCACATGCTCGTGGGCGTTGCGGGCGAAGGGGCAGCGGTAGTCGTAGGTGATTTCGAACGCACGGGTCACGTCAAGTGCAACGACCAGGCGTGCGGCCGGATTCCCGCCCCTCAGCGGGGCCAGATTCGCTTGGCCAGGTGCCCGATCGTGAAGCCGAGGAGGGCGCCGGCCACCGTGTCGGACGCGTGGTGGTCGCGGGCGTACGGCCGGCTGAGCGCGACGACGGCGGCGAGCCCATACCACAGCGGGGCGAGGGTCCGGTCACCGTCGGACAGCAGCACGGCGGCGCAGAACGCGGCGCTGGCGTGGCCGCTCGGGAAGCTGGTGGTGGTGGGGGTGCGCAGGTTGTGCGGGCGGTCGTCGGCCTCGACGGCGGGCCGGCGCCGATTGAAGAGCCGCTTGACGCCCTGGTTGACGGTGAGCGACTCGAGGGCGAGCACCGTGGAGAAGCGGAGTTCGGCGCGGCGCCAGGTCGGGTCGAGGGCGGCGCGGGCCAACCCGATCAGATGCCACAGCAGGCTCCAGTCGCCCAGCACGGACGCCGTGTAGAAGACGCGATCGGCGCCAGGCTGGCCGCGCAGTCGGTCGAGGGCGCGGTCGACGGCGGCATCGAACGCGGCGACGGCGGGACCGAACGGGGCGTCCTCGACGGGGGCGGCCGCCGTCACGCCATGGTGAGCGGGAGTTGCACCGCCCCGCGCCCGTAGTGGACGGGCGCCTCGAAGGCGGCGCGGTCGGGGTCGCCGCCCCACGCCGGGCACCAGGGCTTGAAGCCGCAGTGGTCGCACAGCGGCCCTACCCGGGGGCGGAAGTCGCCTGCCTCGCAGGCTCGCTCGACGGCCTGCCAGACGGCGGCCGTCCGCCGGGGCAGGAACTGGATCGACTGCTCGCTGGGCCGGGCCACGATGATCTCGCCCGTGCTCAGGTAGAGCAGCTGGATTCGTGCCGGGCGCCGCCCGAACACCTGCTGGCAGAGGTAGGCGTAGAAGTGCACGCCGCCGAGGCGCTGCTGCTCGCGGTGGATCGACGGCGGCCGCCCCGTCTTGTAGTCGGTGACGACGAGCTCGCCGTCGTCGTCGAGCTCGAGGCGGTCGATGATGCCGCGCAGCGTGAGCCGGCCCACTCGCGCCTCGAGATAGAGCTCGATGCCGATCTCCCGGACCCGTTGGGGATCTTCCATCGTGAAGTACCGCCGCATCAGCTCCTCGGCGTCGGCGAGGAAGCCGGCCTCGGCGTCACCGTCGAGCTCGAGCCCGACGAACTCGTCGTCGGTCCGATACTCGGCGACGGCGGCGGCGAGGGCCTGCAGCCCGCCCTCGAGGGACCGGTCGTCAGGGTGGCGGCAGAACAGCAGCTCCAGCGCCCGGTGGACGAGCGAGCCCTTCGTGAGGTGGGCGACCGGCGGCTCGGGCAGCTTCTCGATGCTGGCGAACCGGAACGCCAGCGGGCAGGAGGTGAACGCCTCCACCCGTGACGGCGACAGGTTCGTCGGCACCGGGAACGGCATGCCCCGATGGTACGCAGGGGGTGCGCGCCAGTTGGCGACCCCACCGTTCTGGTGCGCGATATGCGTCGTATAGGTCGCGAAACGTCGTCAGTTCGTCGCGGAGGCGAAGAAGTCGGCCACGACGGCGGCCACGGCGGCGGGGTCCTCGAGCGGGCCGAAGTGGTCGAGCTGATCGAAGCGGTGGTAGCGGCCGCGGGGGAGGCGGGACGCGGTCTCCTCGGCCGACATCGAGGGCGTCAGGTCCTGGGGCGGCTCGGCCATGACGAGCACGGGGCACGTGACGTCGGGCAGGTGGCTGTAGGTGTCGAACGACATGTTCTGCTCGAACGTGCGGGCCTCGCTCTCGGGCTCGCACTTCAGGCGGACGGTGCCGGCGGGCGTGTCCCTGAACCCGTGATCGACGTACAGCCGCAGCACCTCGGGCGCCAGCACGTTGAGCGGCGGCTTGCTCGAGAAGTTGTCGTAGGCGGCTTCGCGACTCGGGAACTCCGGCCGGCGGCGGCGGGCGCCGACGACGATCGGCGCCGGCCCGTCCATCTGGGGCCGGTCCGGTGGGAAGACGATCGGCTCGTACAGCGCGAGAGCCCGGAACGTGCCCGGCCGGACCAGTTCGGTCATGAGCAGCACGGCGCCGCCCATCGAGTGGCCGAAGCCGTACAGGTCGTGCCGCTCGAGGGCGTCGAGGACGGCCAGCGCGTCGTCGCGCATGCCGTTCCAGTCGAACCGCCCGTTGGCCGGCGCCGAGGCATCGCCATGGCCTCGGTAGTCGATGGCGAAGCTGCGGTAGCCGCCCAGCTCACGGGCCAGTGGCTGGTAGAGCATTCCGAGCAAGCCGGTGGCGTGGGAGAAGAGGACGGGCGGGCCGTCGCCGCCGCCGAGGTCGTGGACGGCCACCTGCACGCCGTCGGTCGAGGACACCAGCTGCACCCCGACATGGTGGCGGCCGAGGCGCCCGCCGCGCCAAGCGACTCGCCTCTACGCTCGGCGTCGATGGCGACCGACGACGAGATCCTGACGGCCAACCATCGGTTCTACGAGGCCTTCGAGGCGGGCGACCTCGACGCCATGTCCGACGTCTGGGCCCACGACGACACGGTCCTGTGCACCCATCCCGGCTGGAGCACGCTGCACGGGTGGGCCGCCGTGTCGGCGTCGTGGTTCACGCTCTTTCACAACGACCAGACGCTGCAGTTCATCGTCACCAACGAACGGGCGCGGGTCAACGGCGACGTGGCCTGGGTGACGTGCGACGAGAACATCCTCGGCGACGGTCCCGGCGGCACGGCAGCGGCGCTCAACCTGTTCACGCGGTCGAACGGGGCGTGGCGGATGGTGGCCCATCACGCCAGTCCGGTGGCATCGCGTCTCTAGGTCTGGGCGTCGCGGCGCCGGCGGCGACGCAAGT
>DASXAI010000415.1:0-4749 GCA_036406775.1 Acidimicrobiales bacterium | reverse complement strand
CTGCAGCCGACGCCGGCGCTCGGCGGCTTCCCGCGCGCCGAAGCGCTCGACCTCATCGCCCAGCTCGAGCCGTTCGACCGCGGCCCGTACGGCGGTCCCGTCGGGTGGGTCGACGGCCGGGGCGACGGCGCCTGGGCGGTGGGCATCCGCGGCGCCGAGGTGGACGGCCGTCACGCCAGGCTGATCGCCGGGGTGGGCGTCGTGGCCGGCTCCGATCCGGACGCCGAGCTGGCCGAGACGCAGGCCAAGTTCCAGGCCATGCTGTCGGCCCTGGTACGGCCGTAACCTGGGCTCGTGCTGGTCGAGATCTACTCCGACGTGGTGTGCCCGTGGTGCTACATCGGCAAGCGCCGGTTCGAGGACGCCTTGCGCCGGTTCGAAGGGCGCGACGACGTCACCGTCGTGTGGCGCCCGTTCCAGCTCGATCCGCACGCCCCGACGACGCCGACGCCGGTGGCCGACGCCTACGCCCGCAAGTTCGGCGGGCCCGAGCAGGCCGGCCGCATCATCGAGAAGGTCACCACCACGGCGGCCGCCGACGGCCTCGAGTTCCACCTCGGCATCGCCCAGCGCGCCAACACGTTCGACGCCCATCGCCTCATCGACTACGCGGCGCGCCACGGACACCAAGACGACATGAAGGAACGCCTCCTGCAGGCCTACTTCGTCGACGGCCTCGACGTGGCCGACCACGCCGTGCTGGCGGATCTGGCCGCCGATGCCGGGCTCGACGCCGACGACGTCGGCCGCTTCCTGGCCTCCGACGAGGGCCGGGCCGAGCTGCGCGAGGAGTTGGTGCAGGGCCTCGAGCGCGGCGTGACGGCCGTGCCCACGTTCGTGTTCGAGAACACGTGGGCGGTGCCCGGCGCCCAGGACGCCGACACCATGCTGCGCGTGCTGCGCACCGTGGCCGAGCGCATCACGCCGGCGACGCCGGCGGCGGGCGTCTGCGACGACGACGCCTGCGCCGTCTGACCCCGTCCTCCCCGTTTCACGCTCGTTGAACGACCCCAGAGGTTCTTAGACAAGCGTGAAACGGGAAGATCAGTCCAGCGCCGTGACGACCGCCCGGTTGATCTCGTCGTGCACGGCGACGTTGGCGGCGCGGTCGGTGCGCACGTGAACGAGGCGGACACCGGGGCCTTTGGCGAGGGCGTCGGGGAGCTCGTCCCACGGCAGCGTCGGGATGCCGTGGACCGCCGCCAGCGCCGCCGGGTCGACACCGTGGGGTGTCCCGAAGAGCTGCTCGAAACGGTCGTCCGGGAGCACCGACGCCTGGGGCAGGAACGAGAAGATGCCGCCGCCGTCGTTGTCGACCACGACGATGGTGAGGTCGATGTCGCGCGCCGTCGCGCCGAGGAGGCCGTTGCCGTCGTGGAGCAGCGCGATGTCGCCGATGAGCAGGGCGGTGGGCGCGCCGCTGCCGAGGGCGGCGCCCACCGCGGTCGACACCACGCCGTCGATGCCGTTGGCGCCGCGGTTGGCGAGGACGCGCACGCCGTCACGGGGCGCGCCGTACCACTCGAGGTCGCGGATGGGCATCGACGACGACGCCACGAGCACAGCGCCCGTCGGGAGGGCGCCGAGCAGTGTCCGCGCCGCCGCGGGCTCGGTGGGCTCGTGGTGGGCCTGCAGCACGGCATCGATGGCGGCCTGGGCCCGCCCTTCGGCGTGCTGCCAGCGGGCGAGCCACGGTGTGCCCTTGGCACCAGTGAGCCGCTTCTCCAGCGCGATGCAGAGCTCGGTCGGGTCGGCGACGACGCGCACGGCCGCGCTGTGCTCGGGATCGATCCACGCCGCGGTAGCGCCGACCTGGACCTGAAGGGCGCCTGACGCCGCCAGCCACTGGTTGAGCACCTTCGATGCCGGCGGCGCGCCGAGGCGGAGTACGACCTCGGGCGTGTGGTCGGCGGCGAACCCGCCATGGCGCAAGAGGGCGTCGAAGGCGCCCACGGTGGTGGGCTCGGGGACCCGGCACCCCGAGCGAGGATCGGCCAGCACCGGCCAGGCGGCGGTGGCCGCCAGCCAGTGGACGGCGAGTGGGTCGCCGGCGCCGGCCCCGGCCACGATCACGCCCCGCTGGCTGTCGAGCAGCGGCGTCAGGACGTCGAGCTCGGCCGCGGCCAAGTGGGTCGGACCCGTGCTGGTGACGTGCCACGGCCACCCGTCGGGCCGACCCGGCGGGAGCGGGCCCGGCTCGCCGACGAGGGGATCGCGAAACGGGAGGTTGAGGTGCACGGGACCGGGGCGCGGCGCAAGGGTGTCGCCCACGGCCCTGGCCGCCAGCGACCGCCACGTGGCGCGCATCGGCTCCTCGGGCACGCCCGGGTCGCAGAACCAGCGCACAGCCGTTCCGTACAGATGGTCCTGGTCGACGGTCTGCGGGGCCGACACGTCCCGCAGCTCAGGCGGACGGTCGGCGGTGCACACGACCAGCGGCACCTCGGCCTGGTGGGCCTCGATGATGGCCGCGTGGAAGTGGGCCGCCGCTGTCCCGCTGGTGCAGAGCAGGACGGCCGGGCGGCCGGTGGCGAGACCGAGGCCGAGGGCGAGGAACGACGCCGAGCGCTCGTCGTGGTGGACGTGGACGCGGAGTTCCGGACGGTCGGTGAGAGCGACGGCCAGGGGCGTCGACCGGGAGCCCGGGGCCACGACGGCGTCGGTGACACCGGCCCGCACCCACTCGTCGACGAGGGTGGCGCAGAACGTGGGGGCCGTGGTCACGGGCATGCCCATAGCCTGGCCGACGTGGGCGCGGCCATCCACGTCGAGCGGCTCGGCGCGGGCACGCCACGGCTCGTCCTGATCCACGGGTTCACCCAGACCGGCCGGTCGTGGCGCGGCGTGGCGGCCGACCTCGCGGCCGATCACGAGCTGACGCTCGTGGATGCGCCCGGCCACGGCGGCTCGGCCGCTGTGGTCGCCGACCTGTGGCACGGGGCCGAGGCCATCGCCGACGCGGCCGGTGCGGGCGTCTACGTCGGATACTCGATGGGCGCCCGCTTCGCCCTCTTCGCCGCCCTGGCCCGGCCGGCGGCCGTCGAGGCCCTCGTGCTGCTCGGCGTCAATCCGGGCATCGAGGACGGTGACGAACGAGCGGCGCGCCGGCGGAGCGACGACGGACTGGCTGCCTCCATCGAGCGCGACGGGGTGGATCCGTTCCTCGACCGGTGGCTGGCCCAGCCCCTGTTCGCCTCGCTGTCGCCCGACGCCGCCGACGTCGAGGATCGGCGGCGCAACACCGCGGCGGGGCTGGCCTCGTCGCTGCGGCTCGCCGGCACCGGCGTCCAGGAGCCGGTGTGGGAACGGGTCGGCACGATCGAGGTACCGGTGCTCGTCGTGGCGGGTGAGCGCGACGCCAAGTTCCAGACCCTGGGCCAGCGCCTGGCCACCACCATCGGCAGCAATGCCACCTTCGCCGTCGTGTCCGACGCCGGGCACGCCGCCCACCTCGAACAGCCCGCCGCGTTCGTGGGCCTCGTGCGGGCGTGGCTGGCTCAGGCCGTCAGCCAGAGTCCCGCCGCGAAGGCCACCCCGAACACGAGCTGAACCCGGGCCGTACCCATCAGCACGGCGATGAGCTCGCGTCCGCGTGCGCCGCGGGACACCGCTCGCAGCGGCGGGCCGGCGAACGGGAGCGCCAGCAGGCACGCCACCGCGCCCCATCGGACGAAGGCGCAGCCGACGCCGACGAGGAAGGCGCCGATGATGAGGCCGGCGTAGAGCAGACGCGTGCCCTCGTCACCGAGGCGGACGGCGAGGGTGCGCTTGCCGGCGACGGCGTCGGTGGGGATGTCGCGCAGGTTGTTGGCGACGAGCAAAGCGCAGGCCAGGAACCCGACCGCGACCGCCGCCGCCACCGACAGGCCGGTGATGCGCTCGATCTGGACGTAGGTGCTGCCGGCCGTGGCCACGAGGCCGAAGAACACGAACACGAACAGCTCGCCCAGCCCGAGGTACCCGTAGGGCCGGGGGCCGCCGGTGTACAGCCACCCGGCGGCAATGGCGACGGCCCCGACGGCCAGGAGCCACAGCGACGTGGCCAGGGCAAGGGCCAGCCCGGCGATGGCAGCAACGGCGAAGGCTGCCAGCGCCGCCCGCTTCACCGCGCTGGCCGTCGCCAGGCCCGACGCCACCAGCCGCACCGGCCCGACGCGCACCGTGTCGGTGCCGCGCACGCCGTCGCTGTAGTCGTTGGCGTAGTTCGTCCCGATCTGCAGGGCCAGGGCCACGACGCCCGCCGCCACTGCCCGCCACGCGATGACGTCGCCCTCCCCGGCGGCGCACGCCGTCCCGACCAGGACCGGCACCAGGCTGGCCGGCAGCGTGCGGGGCCGAGCACCGGCCACCCAGCCCTGCAGCGTCGTCACGGCGCCCGACGGTACCGTCCGACGGCGATGCGCAACCTCGTCGCCCTCGCCCTCCCGGGCGGCCCCGAGTTTGTTGTGGCCCTGCGGCGGGCGTGGGATGCGGGTGACGCCGTCGTCGTGCTCGACCACCGGCTGCCCGCGAACGCCCGGACCGACGTGCTGGACACGCTGGCCGTCAGCCAGGTCGTCGCCGACGACGGCACCACCGCCGTGCCGGCCGGGCGGCGCATGGACGACGGTCCCCGCACCCCGCTCGACGCGCCGGCCCCCACGGGTTGGCGCGTGTGGCTCGCCGGGGCCCGGCCGCGCACGCTGCCGGCCGCGATCGTGCCCGTGCTGGTCGGCACCGCCTGCGCCGTCGGCCGCACCGACATCGTGG
>DASXAI010000414.1:0-8258 GCA_036406775.1 Acidimicrobiales bacterium | reverse complement strand
CGTGTCCCAACCGGCCGCGGCCCGAGCATGGCGCACGAGATCCAGGCGCACGCTCATCCGAGGCCAGCCAGTACGTCCTCGTGGATGCCCGGCGCCGCGCCCTTGTGGATGAACCACTCGACCCCGAACATGCGGGTGAACCAGTCCTCGGGCAGCGACAGCAGCCCGCCGATGTCGGTGATCTGGCTCTGGTGACACGCCAGCGCCGCTCGCTTGACGGCGACGAACGGCGCGACGTCGACGGCCGTGGTCAGGTCGGCCTCCGGCGTACCGACGGGCAGACCGTCGTCGGTCCACGAGGCCGGGTCGTCGTCGTCGGTGGGACCGACGCGCAGACCAGCGGCCCGGCCTTCCGCCATCACCCGCACGAAGTCGTCGGTGTTCATCGTGCCCTCGTAGACGTCGGGCGTACCGGCCTTCTCGGCGGCGCGGTGCCCCACGACGTGCACCTGGATGTGGTCGGGATGGCCGTAGTTGCCGTGGCGGTCGTAGACCGTGAGCACGCGCGCACCCTCTTCGTCGAGGATGGCGGCGAGGCGACCCGCGGCTTCGTCGACGTCGGCCCGGATGAAGGCGCGCGGGTTCTGGTTCTGGTCCCAACCCGCCATGCCCGAGTCCTCGTATCCGAGCCACGCCACCCGGGCCACACCGAGCGTCGCCGCCGACTGCGTGGTCTCGGCCCGTCGCCGTTCGACCAGCGTCTCGCCCGGCGCCAGGTCCTCCGGAACCTCCCCGTGCTCGCCGCCGGTGGCCACGACCAGCACGACGCGGTGTCCGGCCGCCGCCGCCCTCGCCATGACGCCGCCGGTGGTGAGCGCCTCGTCGTCGGGATGAGCGTGGAAGCAGACGAGCGTGGCCATCGGCAGTCCCCTCGGCGGCCGTCAGGCCTGCTTCACCGCGCCGGTCTCGACCAATTTCTCGATGTCGGTGGCGGCGAAGCCGGCGTCGGCCAGCACGTCACGGGTGTGTTGGCCGCAGTGGGCCGGCGGCCGCTCGATGGCGACCGTGGTGCGGGAGAAACGCGGTGACGGCCCGGGCTGCGTGACGCCGGCGACCTCGACGAAGGTCTGGCGGGCGACGTTGTGCGGATGGGCGGCCGCCTCGCTCAGCGTCAGCACGGGGGCGAAGCAGACGTCGGTGTGTTCCATCAGCGCGCACCATTCGTCGCGGGTCTTGGACGCGAAGATCTCGGCCAGCCGCGCCTTGCGCTCGGGCCAGCGCGACTTGTCCATCTGGGACGCGAAGTCGGCATCGTCTGTGAGTCCAGTGAGCCGCAACAACTCCGCGTAGAACTGGGGCTCGATCGAGCCGACCGACACGTACTCACCGTCGGCGCACCGGTACGCGTCGTAGAAGGGCGCGCCCGTGTCGAGCATGCCGTTGCCGCGGTGGTTCTCGTCGAACAGATCGGTGTAGCGCAGCGACCAGAACATCGTCATGAGGGCAGCCGAGCCGTCGACCATGGCGGAGTCGATCACCTGGCCGTGACCCGAGTTCTGCGCCTCGAGCAGCGCGCACACGATGCCGAACGCGAGCATCATCCCGCCTCCGCCGAAGTCGCCGATCAGATTGAGGGGCGGCACGGGGGCCTCGCCGGCCCGGCCGATGTGGCCGAGGGCGCCGGCGAGGGCGATGTAGTTGATGTCGTGCCCGGCCCAGGCGGCGTAGGGCCCGTCCTGGCCCCAGCCGGTCATGCGGCCGAACACGAGCTTCGGGTTACGGGCCAGGCAGACATCGGGACCGGCGCCGAGCCGCTCCATCACGCCGGGCCGGAAGCCCTCGATGAGCGCGTCGGCCGACTCGACCAGCTTCAAGAGCACCTCGACGCCGTCGGGCTGCTTGAGGTCGAGGGCGATCGAACGCCGGCCGCGAGCGAGCAGGTCGCCGGGCGGTCGGTCGAGATCGACGCCGTCCCGGACGCTCTGGGCCCGGTCGACACGGATCACGTCGGCGCCCATGTCGGCCAGCATCATCCCGCAGAACGGTCCCGGGCCGATCCCGGCCACCTCGATGACGCGAAACCCGGAGAGTGGTCCAGCCATGGGCGGACCTTAGCGAGGCGGCCCGGGGACGGGCTATCCGATGGCGTGGGCGGTGTGGCTCAGGATGGCGTCGGTGATCAGCGGCCACAGCGGCTCGGGCAGGTCGTGGCCCATGTCCTTGAAGACGAGGAGGTTGGCGCCGGGCACGAGCTCGGCCGTGCGCTCGCCCCCCGACAGCTGGATGAGCGGGTCGGCCCGGCCGTGGATCACGAGCGTCGGCACGTGCAGCTGCGGCAGCGCCTCGGCTCGATCGCCCGACGCCACGATGCCGGCCAGTTGGCGGCCCGCCCCCTCCGGGTAGAAGCAGCGGTCGAAGGCCGCCGCCGCCCGGGTGCGGACCTTGGCCTCGTCCCGGTACCGCGGGCTGGAGATGATCTTCGACACGAGCACCGAGTTCTCGATGTACTCGGCCCGGTCCGTCGGCGGCGGCGTCAGCAGCGCCTCCATCGCCTCGGGGCTGGGCTCGCCGAAGTCGCGCTCGCCGGTGGTCGACATGATCGACGTCATCGTGAGAATGCGCTCAGGGTGGTCGATGGCCATCGTCTGGACGATCATGCCGCCCATCGACGCCCCGACGATGTGGGCCCGCTCGATCCCCAGGGCGTCGAGCACGCCGAAGGCGTCGTTGGCCATGTCGGTGAGGGTGTACGGCACCGGCGGCGGCGGGTCGCCCGTCATCAGCGACGTGATGGCGCTGCCGATGTCGACCTCGACGCCGTCGAGCTTCGTCGACAGGCCGACGTCGCGGTTGTCGAACCGGATGACGTACCGGCCGCCGTCCGCCAGTATCCGGCAAAACCCCTCGTCCCACAGCGTCATCTGGGCGGTGAAGCCCATCACGAGCAGCAGGGCCGGGTCGTTGGGCGATCCGAACGTCTCGTACTCGATCTCGATCCCGTTGGCGGCACACCGTGGCATGGGTCGACAGTATCTACAGTCGGCGCCATGACCGTCTTCGGCGTGCACGCGGGGCTGCAGAACACCAGCATCGAGGCGCTACGGGCGTTGTGGCGGCGGGTCGAGAGCCTCGGCTTCGGCTGGATCTCGATCTGGGACCACTTCTACTCGGCCACCCTCGGCGACGACCCGGAGTGCCTGGAGGCCGTCGCGACGCATGCGGCGCTGGCGTGCGACACCACAAGCGTGCGGTGCGGGTCGCTCGTGTACTCCGTCGGCTACCGGCACCCCGCCGTGCTCGCCAACGCCATCTGCACCATCGACCACTTGTCCGGCGGGCGGGCCGATCTCGGGCTGGGCGCTGGTTGGAGCCAGATCGAGTATCAGGCCTACGGCATCCCGTTCCCGCCCACCCGCGTGCGCCTCGACCAGTTGGAGGAGGCGGTCCAGTGCGTGCGCAGCCTCCTGCGCGACGACGTCACCAACTTCGACGGCGCGTGGTTCCAGTTCCGCGACGCGCAGTGCGTACCCAGGCCCCTGCAAGTGGAGTTGCCCATCTGGATCGGCGGTGGGGGCGAGAAGCGCACCCTTCGTATCGCGGCGCAGTGGGCCGACGGGTGGAACGTCCCGTTCGTCGCTCCCGATACGTTCGCCCACAAGCGCGCCGTGCTCCAGAAGCACTGCGACGACGTGGGGCGGGACCCGAGCGACATCAAGACGGCGGTGAACGTGGGCCTGGCGTGGACCGAGGAGAGCCTCAAGGCCCAGTTCGGTGGGCTGGCCAACTTCGTGCGGCCGGGCGTCCTCACCGGATCCGACGAGCAGGTCATCGACCGCATCGGCGCCTACGTCGACGCCGGCGCCGACCAGGTCAACCTGGCCCTGCGGGCGCCCTTCGACGACGAGGCACTCGACCGCTTCGCCGCCACCCTCGGTCTCGTGGGTGGGTGACCGGGTCACGGCCCAGGCCCCCGGGCGGGTGAACCTGATCGGCGACCACACCGACTACACGGGCGGTCTCGTGTTCCCGATGGCCATCGACCGCTGGACGACGGTGACGGGCGTGCGGACCGTTGAGGACGTCCGTTTGCGGTCCCGGCAGCCCGCCGATGCCAGCGCCTATGTCGACGCCGTGGTGGCTGAGCTCGGTGCGGGCCGCGGCTTCGACGGCTGGATCGACTCGACGGTGCCAATCGGTGCCGGCCTGTCATCGAGCGCCGCGTTGGAGGTCGCGGTGGCCCTCGCCCTCGGGTTCACCGGCCCACCCCTCGAGCTGGCCCGCCTGTGTCAGCGGGCCGAACACCGCGCCACCGGCGTGCCGACCGGGATCATGGACCAGCTGACGGCGGCGGCCGGCGTCGAGGGCCACGCCCTCCTCGTCGACTGCACCACCGTCGAGATCACGCCGGTGCCGCTGCCCGACGGCGTCGAGATCGTGGTGGTCGACTCGGGTCAGCGGCGGGCCCTGGTGGAGTCGGCCTACGCCGAGCGGGCGGCGCAGTGCGCCGCCGCCGAGGCGGTCGTGGGCCCACTGCGCGGGGCGACGAAGTCCGACGTGGCGCGGATTGCCGACGACGTCGTGCGGCGCCGCGCCGGTCACGTGGTGACCGAGAATGCGCGGGTCGCCACGTTCGCCGCTGCCCTCGACGCCGGCGACATCGCCGAGGCGGGACGGCTCATGGCCGCGAGCCACGCGTCACTGCGCGACGACTTCGAGGTCTCGACGCCGGTGGTCGACGCCTTGGTCGCGCGACTGGCGGCGGTGCCCGGGGTGCTCGGCGCCCGGCTGACGGGCGGTGGCTTCGGTGGCGCCGTCGTCGTCCTCACGCGGCCCGGCGCCCTGAAGGAGGGCTGGCTCGTGCGGCCCGTCGGCGCAGCCGAGGTCGTGGTGGCGTGATCCTCCACCTGATGACGCGGCCGCAGTGGGAGGAGTGGCGCGACGGTGGCGCCTACGATCCGCCGTCGCTCGCCGCCGAGGGCTTCGTGCACTGCACCGGCGACGACAGCCTCATGCTGACCGTGGCCAACCGCTTCTACGCGAGCGAGCCAGACGACTTCGTCGTCGTGACTCTCGACGAGGCCCGACTCACCGGTGTGGTCCGCTGGGAAGCACCGGCCCATCCCGACGGCGCGGCACCGACCGGCTCCGAGCCGATGTTCCCCCACGTCTACGGACCGCTCGACCGGGCGGCGGTGATCGGGGTGCGGCGTCTCGTGCGGTCGGGTACGCGCTTCGTCGGCTACGAGCCGACTACTTGAGCCGAGTCTTCGTCGCCGGCCTCCGCAACGCTTCGGCCGGCTCCATGTCTGCGTCGCCACCTCCGCCTCGCTTTGGTGGCTCCTAGTCTCGCTGCCGCTCGGCAATCGGTTCTTCTCCTGGCCGGTGGCGCCCGGCCGAGCCGGTCGCCACCGCTGCAGCCAGCCGCTTCAGGGCGCCGGCCGTGCGTGTGCCCCACCAGAACAGGTCGCGCCCGTCGACCAACCGGACATCGGCCGCGACGGTCCGCAGTTCGGCGACGTGCCGGGCGCGGAACGGGTACGGCTCCGACGGCGCCAGCACGATGTCGGGGTGGCGGGCGGCGGCGTCATCGAGCTCGACCGTGGGATAGCGCTCGGCGGCGTCGGCGTACACGTTGTCGACACCGATGGCGGCGAGCACCGACGATCCGTATGTATCGGCGTTCATCGTCATCCACGGCCGCCGCCAGATCGGCACGAAGGCCCGCCGTCGCCGCTCCCGTCCGCCCTCCTCCTCGCTTGTGTCGGCCCACGGTGCGCTTTCCGCCCCAACGGGCGCCAGAGGCGGAGATGGGGGTGGGTCGAGGCCCACGGCGGCGGCCAGGGCGGTGAGGAACGGCGGCACGTCGGCGACGGAGCGCACGGCGGTGACGTGCAACGGGATGCCGGCGGCCGCCAACGCGTCGGCGTCCTCGCGCCGGTTCTCCTCGTCGTTGACGACGACGAGGTCGGGCTCGAGAACCACGATGGCGGCCACGTCGGGATCCTTGGTGCCACCCACCGTCGGGAAGCCCGGCTGCTCGCAGAACCGCGTCACCGCGACCGGCCGGATCCCCCACTCCAGCAGCGTTTCGGTGACTGACGGGACCAGGCTAACGACCCGCACCGGGCGGGGGCGGCGGCAGCGGGGTCCCGGACGGGGCCGGGCCGTCCGTGCCGAGGAGGCGACGCTTCTCGAGCTCGAACTCGTCACGCGTCAGGGTGCCGCGCTGCAGCATGCCCTCGAGCTTCTCGAGCTGGGTGGCAGTGTCGGCGGCGGACGCGGGCGGATGGCTGACGATGAAGCGGCTCTCGTTCTCGTTGATCTGAGCGTGGATGACGTTCTGGATGCGGTCGGGGTGACGCACGTCGGTGAACCGCTGCTGGCCGTCCTCGCCGGCCGACTCCACCAGGAGGTCGCCGGCACCCACGATGCGCTCCAGCACGCCCTGCTTGAAATTCACGTTGTTCACCCGTTCGAGCGGGATCTGGATGCCGCGCTTGGCGAACACGCCCGACCGGTAGATCAGCCGGTCGGTGGTGATGACGAAATGCGTCGTCCTCCAGGTCAACGTCCGCCAGCCGGCCCACAGCAGCCCGACGACCAAGAGGGTCAGCATCACGATGTTCAGCGTGGCGTTGCCCACGGTGGCGGCCAGCACGATCGTCAAGATGGCGATACCCACCACGGTGAGCGCCGGCTCGGCGAAGAACAACCAGTGCGGGTGGACGTCGACGACGATGTCCTCGTCCTGGTTGAGCAGCTGGCGCGGGAACGGCATGTCAGCCAGCGTAGGACCTGGGGGTGCCGGTCGTCGGCAGGGCGCGGTCAGGCCCAGCCGAGCTCTTCGAGGCGGGCGTCGTCGATGCCGAAGTGGTGGGCGACCTCGTGCACAACCGTGATGCGGACCTGGCGCACGACCTCGGCCTCGTCGGCGCACATCCGGCAGATGGGCAGGCGGAAGATCGTGATGCGATCGGGCATCGGCAGCCCGTTGTAGGAGACGCCGTAGCCCGCCCGCTTGGTGAGCGGGACGCCCTCGTAGAGGCCGAGAAGGCCGGGCCGGCGCTGGTCCTCGACGAAGACGGCGACATTGTCGATGTAGGAGCCGAGCGCCTCGGGGATGCTGTCGAGCGCCTCGGCGACGAGCTCCTCGAACCGCTCCGGCGCCACCTCGATCATGGGCGGCACGCTACCGATGGGGCTCTACGGTGTCGCCGTGGACCCTGGGCGCCTGCTCGACGGCCTGGACGCCGACCAGGTCGCGGCGGTGACGAGCCCGGGCGCGCCGCTCGCCATCGTCGCCCCGGCCGGGTCGGGAAAGACCCGCGTCCTCACCAGGCGGATCGCCTACCGGGTGGCCGACGGGACGGCCGACGCCGCCCACACGTTGGCCATCACCTTCACCCGGAAGGCGGCGGGCGAGTTGCTCCGACGCCTCGACGAGCTGGGCGGACGGCCCCGACCGACCGTGGGAACCTTCCATGGTGTGGCGTGGTCGGTGCTGCGCCGGCGGTGGGCCGACCAGAACGTGCGCCGGCCGCCCGACCTCCTACCCCAGCCCGAGAAGCTCCTGGCGGACCTGCCCGAGCTGTCGACACGCGGTGCCCGGCCCCTGACACCGGCCGAGGCGGCAGCCGAGATCGGATGGGCCCACGCTCGGCTCGTGCCGCCCGACCGGTACGAAGCCGCCGCCGCCGGCGCCGGACGGCGACCGGGCGCGGGCACGGCGGCGGTGGCCGAGGCCTACCGGGCCTACGAGAAGGCGAAGCGGGCGCGCCGGCTGGTCGACTTCGACGACCTCCTGGCGCTCGTCACGCGGGAGATCAGCCGCGACGGCACGTTCGCCGAGGTCCAGCGCTGGCGGTTCCGGCACCTGTACGTCGACGAGTTCCAGGACGTCAACGCCCTCCAACGGGCCGTGCTCGAGGCGTGGCGAGGCGGCCGTCCCGACCTGTGCGTCGTCGGCGATCCCAACCAGGCGATCTACGAGTGGAACGGCGCCGACCCGGCCTGGATCGCCGACTTCGCCGTCCACCATCCGGGCGCCACCATCGTGCGACTGAACCGCAACTACCGCAGCAGCCCCGAAATCGTGGCCGCCGCGACTCGGGTCCTCGGCGACGCGCGTGAGGTCGACGCCGTCCAGCCGTCCGGATCGCCACCTGGCGTCCATCGGTTCGACGACGAGGTCGCGGAGGCGGTGGGCGTGGCCGGACTCGTGCACGCCGAACGGATTCCGGGCCGGCGCTGGTCCTCGTTCGGTGTGTTGGTGCGGACCCACGCCCAGGTGCCGTTGCTGGAGCGGGCCCTGCGCGACG
>DASXAI010000413.1:0-4420 GCA_036406775.1 Acidimicrobiales bacterium | reverse complement strand
CGTCGAGCACCGTCGAGACCGCCACCGCTGAGACCACCACCGGCGCCGTCCCTGGCTGCACGTCGACCTGCAGGGTCCGCCCGTTGGCCGCCAGCACGTGCCGCCAGCGGGTCTCGGCTCCCTCGACGAGCGCCTCGACGGCGACGGGGTTCCGGGGAGGGAGCGGCTCGCGAGCCAACGCCAGGAGGTCGGTGACGGTGGCGTCGAGACGGTCGACGTCGGCGAGTGCTTCGCGCAGGGCGAGGCGCGGATCGGCTCGCGGGGAGGTGAGCTCGTTCTCGAGGGCGAGGCGAAGGCTGGCCAGCGGCGTGCGTAGCTGGTGCGAGGCGTCAGCGGCGAAGGTCCGCTCGCGTTCGATGGTGGCGCCGAGGCGCCGGGCCGTCGCCGTGAGGGCGCCGCCGACGTCGTCGAGCTCGGCCACGCCCGACGGCGGGGCCACGACCGTGAAGTCACCCTCCCCCAGCCGGACGCTGGCGTCACGCAGACGCCGCACCGGACGGGTCAGCCGCCGGGCCAGCAAGGCCCCGGCGCCGGCGGCGACGGCGACGGCGAGCACGCCCACACCCGCCATCGCGAGCCACGTCTTCAGCTCGCGCATGCGGACCTCGCTCCGCGGCTCGGCGGCGCGCACGACGCCCCCGGGTCCATCCTCGCCCGGGAGCGGGACGGCGATCACCCGCTCGCTGCCGACGATGCCGTCGTGGATGCCGCCCTGGGCCGCCGCCGCCACGAGCTCGTCGGCGCTGGCCGGCCCGGCTCCCCCGACCTTGGTGCCGTCGCTGTCGTAGATGCCGACGGCGATGGCCGACCCGGTCGGTGGCAGCTCGACATGGCCGCTGTTGATCGAGGAGGGCGACACCGCGGCGGCGCGGTCGAACGCGGCCCGCTGCAGCTCGATGACGGCGTCGTCGTGGACACGCCGGTTCACCACGATGGCCATCGGGACGCCGAAGAGCACGACCGCGAGCGCGGTCGTGGCCACGATGGTGAGGAAGATGCGCCGGGTCACGTCGCCTCGAGCCGGTAGCCCACGCCTCGGATCGTGGCGATGGTGACGGCTCCGGGCCCGGGGCCGGCGATCTTGCGCCGGACGGCGGAGATGTGGACGTCGAGGGTCTTGGTGGAGCCGTACCAGTGCTCGTCCCACACGTCGGTCATCAGTCGGGCTCGGGTGACGACCTTGCCAGCGTTGCTGGCCAGCAGTACGAGCAGGTCGAACTCCTTGGGCCGCAGATCGAGCTCCTCGGCGCCGCGCCACACGCGCCGGGCGGCCACGTCGACCTCGATGTCGGCCACCGAGAGCCGCCCGGTGGACGGCGGACTCTGGCGCAGGTGCGCCCGCACGCGAGCCAGCAGCTCGGCCAGCCGGAACGGCTTGGTCACGTAGTCGACGGCTCCGGCGTCGAGCCCGGCCACCACGTCGAGCTCATCGGTGCGCGCCGTCACCACGATGACAGGCAGAGACGGCTGCGACTGGACCAGGCGCCGGCACACGTCGAACCCGTCGGCGTCGGGCAGGCCGAGATCGAGCAGGACGAGGTCCGGCGGCGGCCGCTCCGACTCGACGAGCTTGACGGCTTCGGTGCCTGTGCCGGCCCGACCGACGGCGTAGCCCGCGTTCGTGAGGGCCCGCTCCAACCCGGAGGCGATGCCGGGGTCGTCCTCGACCACCAGTATCCGGGGCACCGCCACCCCACCAGGGTATGGGCGTCTCGACCTCTGCCGCTGAGCACAGGATTTACCCTCCGCTGACCTCCGCCGGAGGCTCTGCGGATATGCGGCTCCCTAGCGTCGTGACGCACGCACGACCAGACGGGAGCCACCGCGTGTCGTACTTCCAAGCCATCGTCATCGGGTTGCTGCAGGGCGTCACCGAGCTGTTCCCGGTGTCGAGCCTCGGCCACTCGGTGCTCATCCCTGCGTGGCTCGGTTGGGACACCCTCCTGAGCGGCCAGTCGGCCGACGAGTCGTTCTTCCTCGCTTTCATCGTCGGGCTCCACGTGGCGACGGCGGCGGCGCTCGTCTTCTACTTCCGCAAGGACTGGGCCGCCATCGTCGGTGGCCTGCTGACGTCGATCCGCGACCGCCGGATCGACACCTCGACCCAGCGCCTCGGGTGGCTCCTCGTGCTGGCGACCGTCCCGGTGGGACTGGTCGGGCTGCTGTTCGAGCACTCGCTGCGCACGCTGTTCGCCAAGCCGCTGGCCGCCGCCATCTTCTTGACCATCAACGGCCTGATCCTCGCGGGCGGCGAGTGGCTGCGGCGCCGGGAGCGGGCCCGCCACGAGCTCCCCGTCCAGTCGCTCGAGAAGCTGCCCGTCGGCGACGCCATGCTCGTCGGGGGCAGCCAGATCGGGGCGCTGTTCGCCGGCATCAGCCGCTCGGGCATCACGATGGTGACCGGCCTACTGCGCGGTCTGTCGCACGAGGATGCGGCCCGCTTCTCCTTCCTCCTCGCCACCCCGGTGATCGCGGCCGCCGGCCTCTACAAGCTGCCCGACCTGTTCGGCCCGCTCGGCGACGGCATCCGGGGGCAGGTGCTCATCGGCAGCGTGTGCGCCGCCGCGGCCGCCTACTTCTCGGTGCGCTTCCTCGTGCGGTGGTTCCAGACCCGCACGCTGACGCCGTTCGCCATCTACTGCGTGATCGCCGGCCTCATCTCGGTCGTCCACTTCGCCTGAGCTAGGAGACGTCGACGTCGATGCGCCGGCCCGCCAGCTCGGCCCGGAGCTGGTTGAGCGTGGTGAGGCTGGCTTCGGCGACCGGCCGGTCGGCGGCGGCGACGCCCAGCACGAGCGCCTCGATCAGCACGAGCGTGGTGCCGTGGCTGGCGAACAGACCCGGACGGCCCCGGCCCGAGGCGAGGACGACGGCGACGTCGTCGGCGAAGCGCGGCCCCAGCGTGTCGGTGACGAGGACGACGGGCAGCTCGAGCTCGTGGGCCCGCTCGAGCAGGACGCGCACGTCCACCTGCGGGCGGCCGTAGGCGAGGACCACGACGGCATCCCCGGAAGCCAGGGTGAGGAGATCGTCGGCGAAGGAGGTGCCCACGTGGACGAGGGCCCGACTCGCCGCACCGATGCGCTCGGCGAGGATGGCCCCGTAGCCGGCGAGGTAAGCCGACGGCCCGACGCCCCGCCAGACGATCCGCTGGCTCGCGGCCAGGATCTCGACGGCGCGCCGGAAGGCCTCCGGCGTCACGTTGCGCGTCAGGGTGTCGAGGACGGCGACGTGATCGCTGACGACGGTGGCGAGGAGCTCGCCGGCGGGCGTGTGGTCGAGCGTGCGGCGCAGCCGGTCGGCGAGCGGTGGATTGGCGCTCACGGCGGCGAGGGCCCAGCGCAGCTCGCCCAGGCCCCGATAGCCCAGGGCCTTGGCCGTGCGCACGACGGTGGCGTCGCTCGTGCCGATGCGGCTCGCCAGCTCGGCCGCCGACAGCAGGGCCGCCTCGGGCCCCGCGACGGCGAGGTACTCGGCCACCCGCCGTTCCGCCGGCGCCAGGTCGGCCTGGCGATCGGCCAGTCGATCGGCGAAGGGCTCCGGTAGCATCTACTACGACTCTCCCATATCCACAGCGTACGCTACCGTGAGCGGTAGCGACCCCGAGCCGAGGTTGCACGCGTGCACGCGTTCCTCTTGGTCCTCGCCGCCTTCGCCGCCTGCGCGGTGGAGATGGTGGAGGCCCTCACCATCGTCCTGGCCGTCGGCGTCACCCGCGGCTGGCGGTCGGCCATGACCGGCGCCGGCGTGGCCGTCGTCGCCCTGGCCGTGATCATCTCCGCCCTGGGGCCGGCACTCGCGCAACTCCCCATCGACGCCCTCCGCGTCGTCGTCGGCACGCTGCTCCTCGTCTTCGGCCTGCAGTGGCTGCGCAAGGCGATCTTGCGCGCCGGCGGCTTCAAGGCCCGCCACGACGAGGACGCGATCTACGCCGCCGAGGTGGCCCGGCTCCGCGCCCCGGGCACGCGGCCAGCGCACGACTGGTACGCCTTCACCGTCGCCTTCAAAAAGATGTTCCTCAAGAGGCTCGAGGTGGCGTTCATCGTGGTGACGTTCGGAAGATCGGGCGGCGACACCGAGCTGGCCGCGCTGAACGCAGTCGTCGCCCTCGTGGCCGTCCTCGTGGCCGGCCTCGTCGTGCACGCGCCGCTCTCCCGGGTCCCGGAGAACACCCTCAAGTTCGGCGTCGGGGTGATGCTGACCGCCTTCGGCATCTTCTGGGCCGGCGAAGGCGCCGGCGTGAAGTGGCCGGGCGGCGACGTCAGCCTGGTGGTGGTCATCGTGTTCGTGATCGCCGTCGCGGGCGGCCTCGTGGCCGCGCTCCGCCGGCGGCGGGTGGCGTCGAGCGACAAGGTGGCACTGGCGTGAAGGCCCTCGCCCGGTTCGGGCGCTTCTGGTACGACTTCATCGTCGGCGACGA
>DASXAI010000412.1:0-8028 GCA_036406775.1 Acidimicrobiales bacterium | reverse complement strand
GATCTGGCGGGCGGTGATCCAACCTGGCTCGAGGGCCTGGATCCCGTACTCGCCGAACGACAGCTCGGTGCCGCCCTTGGCGGCACCCCTCATGCGGCCGCGCTGCTGCTTGCGGTGCTTGACCTTGCGGGGCATCAACATCGTGATCAGTCCTCACCCGGACGGAAGTGCGGGGTCTCGTGGCTCTGGCGCGTGCGGCGTTCGATCTCCTCCTCCTCGGCGAGGAGGCGCTCGAGGTCGGGGTCGGCCTCCTTGACGAGCGGCGCCGCTGCCGTCTCGACCGGCTCCTGGAGGGCGTCGGGCGCCGGCTCGGCGGCCTGGCGCCGACCGGCCGACGACACGACGCGCCGAGGCTGGCCCTGGCCCGAGGTCTCGCCGACGGCCATGGCCGCCTCGCGGGCGATCTTGTCCTCCATCTGCGACTTGTACGGGAGGATGTCGCCCTTGTAGATCCAGACCTTGACGCCGATGCGGCCGTAGGTCGTCTTGGCCTCACGGAAGCCGTAGTCGATGTCGGCCCGCAGAGTGTGGAGCGGGACGCGGCCTTCTCGGTACCACTCGGTGCGGCTCATCTCGGCGCCACCCAGGCGGCCCGAACACTGCACCCGGATGCCGAGGGAGTTGGCCTTCTGGGCGTTCTGCACGGCGCGCTTCATGGCCCGGCGGAAGGCGATGCGCCCGGCGAGCTGGTCGGCGACGCCCTGGGCGATGAGGGCGGCGTCGAGCTCGGGCTGCTTGATCTCCTGGATGTTGAGCTGCACCTTCTGGTTACCGGTGATCTTGGTGAGGCCGGCGCGCAGCTCGTCGGCCTGGGCGCCGCGGCGGCCGATCACGATGCCCGGGCGGGCCGTGTGGACGTCGACGCGGAGGCGATCACGGGTCCGCTCGATCTCGATACGGCTGATGGCCGCCTGCGGCAGCAGCCCCATGATGTACTCGCGGATCTTCCAGTCCTCGGTGAGGTATTCCGTGTACTCACGGTCGCTGAACCACCGGCTCTTCCAGTCGGTGGTGATGCCGAGCCGGAAGCCGTAGGGGTTGACCTTCTGTCCCATCAGGACTTCTCCTCGTCTTCGTCCGCATCTTCGTCGCCGCCGCCGCTGCGCTTCGGCGGCTCCTGCTCGCTCCGCTCGACAATCGGTTCTTCGGCGGGCTCCACGTCGTCGACGTCTTCGGCGTCCTCGACCATCTCCTCGGTGGGCTCGCCGCCGGCCACGTCGTCGTCGTCGACCTCGTCGGAGATCTCGGCGTCGATGATCTCGTCGGCGTCCTCGACCGCCTCGAGCTCCTCGGCCGTGTCCTCGTGGTCGTGATCGTGATCGTGGTCGTGGGCGATCTCACCCCGAGCGGCGGCAGCCGCCTGGCGGCTGCGCGCGACCCGCTCGCGCCGGGACGTGGCGGCCCGGCCGCCGACGCGGCCGCGGCGGCCCGTCTGGGGCCGACGCTCCTCCTTGCGGCGGCGCTGGTCGAGCTGCTCGTCGCTCATGCGGGCCACGACGATGGTGATGTGGCAGGTCCGCTTGCGGATCCGCGTCGCCCGCCCGCGGGCGCGGGGCCGGAACCGCTTGAGCGTCGGGCCCTCGTCGGCGAAGCACGCCGCCACGTACAGCTCATCGGGATCCTGGGCGTCGTTGTGCTGGGCGTTGGCCACCGCCGACGCCAGCGCCTTGCGGATCACGATGGCGATGTCGCGCTCGACGAAGCGCAGGATCTCGTCGGCGTCGCCCACATGGCGACCACGGATGAGATCGAGCACCTCGCGGGCCTTGGTGGCCGAGGCGCGGATGTAGCGAACCTGGGCCCGGGTGCCGACCCGCTCGTCGACGCGAGTGGCGCCCTCGTTGGACTTCGGCCCTGTCATCGCCGCCCCTTCACGTTCTTCTCCTGGCCGGCGTGGTAACGGAAGGTGCGGGTGGGCGCGAACTCGCCGAGCTTGTGTCCCACCATCGACTCGGTGATGTACACGGGCACGTGCTTGCGCCCGTCGTGGACGGCGATGGTGTGGCCGACCATCTCGGGGATGATCGTCGACCGGCGGGACCAGGTCCTGATGACCCGCTTCTCACTGGCGGCGTTCAGGGTGTCGACCTTCTTCAGCAGGTGGTCGTCGACGAACGGACCCTTCTTCAGGCTGCGCGGCATGGCTTACCTCCGACCGCGGCCGGTGCGCCGGCGACGGACGATGAGCTTCTGGGACGGCTTGTTCTTGTCGCGGGTGCGGCCCTCGGGCTTGCCCCACGGCGACACGGGATGGCGACCACCGGAGGTCTTGCCCTCGCCGCCGCCGTGCGGGTGGTCGACGGGGTTCATCGCGACACCACGGGACTGGGGCCGGACGCCCTTCCAGCGGTTGCGACCGGCCTTGCCCACCTTCACCAGCTCGGCCTCGGCGTTGCCGACCTCGCCCACGGTGGCCCGGCAGTCGATCGACACTCGCCGCATCTCGGTGGAGGGAAGGCGCAAGGTGGCGAAGTCGCCTTCCTTGGCCACCAGCTGCACACTCGAACCGGCCGAACGGGCCATCTTGCCGCCCTGGCCAGGTCGGAGCTCGACGTTGTGGACGGTCGTGCCGACGGGGATGTAGCGCAGCGGCAGCGCGTTGCCCGGACGGATCTCCGAGCCCTGGCCGCTCTGGAGACGGTCACCCACGCCGACGCCCCGGGGCGCGAGCACGTAGGCCTTCTCGCCGTCGTGGTAGTGGAGCAGCAGGATGCGGCAGTTGCGGTTCGGGTCGTACTCGACGGCCGCGACCTTGGCCGGCACGCCGTCCTTCACCCGCTTGAAGTCGATGACGCGGTACTGGCGCTTGTGGCCGCCGCCGCGGTGGCGCGACGTCTTGCGGCCGGAGGCGTTGCGGCCGCCGCTCTTGGGGTTGGGGCCGAGCAGTGACTTCTCCGGCCTCGCCTTCGTGATCTCCGAGAAGTCGGAGACCGTTTGGAACCGGCGGCCGGCACTGGTGGGCTTGCGCTTGCGGAGCGGCATGATCACATCCCGCCTTCGAACAGCTCGATGCGGTCGCCGGCCGCCACCGTGACCAGCGCCCGCTTGGTGTCGGGACGGTGGCCCATCTTGTTGGTGCGCCGGACGCGTTGGGTCTTGCCCTTGCGGTTCAGCGTGTTCACCTTGACGACGGTGACGTTGAAGATGGCCTCGACGGCATCGTGGATCTCCGGCTTGGAGGCGTCACGGTTGACCTTGAACGTGTAGACGTTCTGCTCGATGAGGGCGTAGCTCTTCTCGCTCACGACCGGCTCGATGATCACGTCACGGGGATCCTTCATTCGGAGGTCTCCATCTCTGCGTCGCCGCCGTTCGTGTCTGCGTCGCCGTCGTCCGCTTCGCTTCCGTCGGCTCCTACTCGCTGACGCTCGGCAATCGCTTCTTCGGTGGTCTCGCCGGGGAGGGTGGCCCGGGTGAACACGATCCAGTCGTGGCACAGCACGTCGTAGGCGTTGAGCTCGGCGACCTGGACGAGCTTCACGTCGGGCAGGTTGCGGAAGCTGAGCACGGCGTTGTCGTCGTCGGGCCCGACCACCACGAGCGCCTTGCCACTGACCCCGAGAGCCGTCAGGACCGCCTTGGCGTCGCGGGTGCGGGGCCCCTCGAAGCGCCACTCGTCCACCACGACGACCTTGTCGGCGGCAGCCCGATCCGACAGGGCCGAGCGCAGCGCCAGGCGCACCATCTTCTTGGGCGTGCGCTGGCTGTAGCTGCGGGGCTTGGGCCCGAGGGCCACGCCACCACCTGCCCACTGCGGGGCGCGGGTGGAGCCCTGGCGGGCGTTGCCGGTGCCCTTCTGGCGGTAGGGCTTCTTGCCGCCCCCGGCCACTTCGGCCCGGGTCTTGGTCGACTGCGTGCCGGCCCGGCGATGGGCGAGCTGGGCCGTCACCACCTGGTGCATCACGGGCACGTTGGGCTGGATGCCGAAGGTGGCGGCGTCGAGCTCGATCGAGCCCACATCGGCTCCGGCCGGCGACTTCACGGTGACGGTCACTTGCTGGCGTCCTTCCCGTCGGCCTTGACGGCGTTGCGGACGATCACGACGCCCCCGCGCGGCCCGGGCACGGCCCCCTTGACCAGCACGAGGTTGCGCTCGGGGTCCGCCTCGACCACCTCGAGGTTGAGCGTGGTGACCTGCTCCCCGCCGAGACGGCCGGCCATCTTGGTGCCTTTGAAGACCCGGCCCGGGAACGAGCAGGCGCCGATCGAGCCCGGCGACCGGTGCATCTTGTGGTTGCCGTGGCTCGCTCCCTGGCCCGAGAAGTTGTGGCGCTTCATGGCGCCGGCCCAGCCCTTGCCTCGGCTGAGTGCGGTCACGTCGACCCGCTCGCCCTTCTCGAGGACGTCGGCCCTGATCTCCTGGCCCACGGTGTACCCGTCGACGTCGTCGAGGCGCAGCTCGACCAAGTTGGTGCCGGGATCGACCCCCGCCTTGGCGAAGTGACCGGCCTGAGGCTTGTTCAGCTTGCGGGCGTCCCGGTGGCCGTAGGTGACCTGGAGCGCGGCGTAGCCATCGCGCTCGCTGGTCTTCACCTGGACGATGCGGGCGGGCGCGACCCGGAGCACGGTGACGGGGATGACGCGGTTGTCGTCACCCCACACCTGGGTCATGCCCACCTTTTCGCCGACGATCGCTTTCGTCGCCATCTGCGTCCTCTGTCGTTGCAGGCGCGACCCCGCGGGAGGGATCGCACTGGTTGTCGTTCACGCAGACGCTCCGCACGGGAGCCGGGCGGAGCGTCGTGATCAGTTGAGCCGTGAGGTCCCCGCTCGCGACGGGCACACACGGACGTTCGGTTGGCGAACTCGTTCGGGTGCGTGCACGAGGCCAGGCCGCGCACACGGCCTGGTCATGCTACCGGTCGCCCAGGTGGGACGCAATGCGGGCCACCACCTCTCCATTTCACGCTTGTTCAAGAACCTCCACGGTTCTCCAGCAAGCGTGAAACCGAGGGGGCCGTTACGGGAAGCGCTTTCGAAGCCACTCGGCGACCGTGGCCATGGCCTCCGGACGATGGCCCTCGAGGTAGTGGGGGGCGCCCTTCATCTCGACGAGGGTCTTGTCGGCGGCGCCGGCGTTGCGGACGATCTCCTCGGCCTGCCAGACCCGGATCTCGGTGTCGGCAGTGGGATGCACGAGGATCGTGGGCACCTTGACCTGCGGCATCGTGTCGGCCAGCTTGGCGTGGCTCGAGCGCCCGGACCAGGTCGACAGCCAGCCCCGGGCCGTCATGGTGCGGGCGAGGCCGCCCCGGCCGTAGTTGGCGTCGAGCGGGTCGGGGAACGCGAACAGGCTGCCCAGGGGCCGGTCGTCGGGATCGATGGAGAGGTCGAGGTAGGCGGGGTCGGCCAGGGTCCGGTAGATGACCAGGTACTTCATGGCCACTGCCCGGGCCCGCCAGTGCCGCCACTCGCCGGGGTCGGCCGCCTTGTCGACAGCGCCGGCCCGTCCGCGGGCGTCCTCGGCGTCGGCGAGGGCCGTCTCGGCGATGGCGTCGAGCCGGGCCACCCGCTCCAGCTGGGCGGCTCGGTACCGGGCGAGCCAGTCCTTGTCGTACGACGACGGCTCGGGCCAGGGCCGCCAGCCGTTGTCGGGGTTGTACATGTCGAGCTCGGGCACCACGGCGAAGGGGTCGTTCTCGTCGGCCACCGACGGATCGATCACCTGGTTCATGAAGACGCCCTCGCCCGGATGGGCGGCCACGCCGATCCAGCCGTCGCCCACGCCCCGCTCGGCATGGGCCAGCGCCATCAGCGAGCCGCCGCCCGAGTTGCCGAGCAGCACGATGGCTTCGGCGCCCCGGCGTCGCATCTCGGCGGCGACCGTCTCGACATCGATGGCGCACAGCTCGTGCAGGCAGTCGATGTCATTGCCCATGTACCGGGTCCCGAACCCGCAGACGGCGTAGCCGGCGGCGGCGAGCAGCGGACACGCGTAGTGGACGCTGAAGTCGCCCCGCGGGTGCGACAGGATGACCGCCGTCTTCCACGGCGTGCCGCCCGGCGGCAGCCAGAGCAGGCCCCGAACCAGCGCGCCGTCGGGCGATACGAGCCGGATCGACTCCCGTGGCAGCTCCACGCCGGGGTCGTCCTCCGGAAGGGGCCAATAGCTGTAGCCGAATGGGCGCTGCCCGCCGAGGTGGACGTCGAGTTCCTGCACGGTGGCGGAGCGTTCCGCGGAACGCCGCCCCCGTCAAGCACCACTCCGCCTCCCCGCCGATGTGACGGAAAGCGACAACAGTTGTCGAAAAGCGTCACATCGGCGGCGAAGGGGTCGCGTCAATGGCGCCGGGGGCGCTCCTGCAGGACGCCGTCGACCTCGATGTCGACCCGCTCGTTGTAGAAGGCGACCAGGCCGGCGACGCGCGTGCTCTCCGGCAGCGGATGCGGATACGACCAGGCGACGTCCTCGTGCATCGTGTCGCCGGCCCGCACCGACCAGTAGGACGCTTCGCCCTTGTACGGACAGCGCGTGTGGGAGTCGGAGGCCTCGAGCAGGTCCATGCGGACGTCGGGCTTGGCGAAGTAGTAGCGAACCGGCAGGTACGTCTCGAACAGCAGCCAGGGGCGGTGACTGTCGGCCACGACCTCACCGTCGACGAGCACCCGGACGTGGCGTGAGCTCGGGAGGATGTCGACCCGGGCGTACGGGCTGCGGACGTGGACGAAGACCTCCTCGTCCTCCTCGAACCAGGCGTCGAGGGCGTCCCATTCGAAGCGGACGTGGCCCCGGAGCTCCTCGATCGGCGAGTCCGGGTACTGCCAGGCGGCGTCGACGGCCTCCTTGCCCCCCGCCTTCACCGTGTAGTGGACGGCATCGCCCCGGCTGGGCGAGTGGGTGGTCGTCGCCGTCGCCACCAGCCCATGGGTGTCCTCGATGGGCAGGTAGTACTGCGGGTAGTAGGGGCCCTCCCATACGAGCAGGGGCCGGGTCGTATCGACCACCAGCTCCCCACCGAGGTAGGCCCGGACGCGCTTGAGGCCGGGCTCTACTCGAACCCGGCCTCGCGTTGTCGAATCGGTCATGTCAGGGAAAACGCCGACGGCGCCGCCCTTATGCCGACTGGATCTTGATCTCGATGTCGACGCCGGCGGGCAGCTCGATCCGCTGGAGCGAATCGATGGTCTTGGGCGTCGGGTCGACGATGTCGATCAGCCGCTTGTGCACCCGCATCTCGAAGTGCTCGCGGCTGTCCTTGTCCTTGTGGGGTGACCGGATGACGGTGTAGCGGTGCTTGTCGGTGGGCAGCGGGATCGGACCCCGCACCGTGGCCTGCGTCCGCAGCACGGTCTCGACGATCTTCTTCGTCGACGTGTCGATGATCTCGTGGTCGTACGCCTTGAGACGGATCCGGATGTTCTGAGCCATGGCGTGCGACTACTTGAGGATCTTGATGACGCGGCCGGCGCCGACGGTGCGGCCACCCTCGCGGATGGCGAAACGCAAGCCCTCGTCCATGGCGATGGGCTTGCCCAGCTCCACCGTCATGTTGATGTTGTCACCCGGCATGACCATCTCGGTGCCCTCGGGCAGCTGGATGGTGCCGGTGACGTCGGTGGTCCGGAAGTAGAACTGGGGCCGGTAGTTGTTGAAGAACGGCTTGTGGCGGCCGCCCTCCTCCTTGGTGAGGACGTACACCTGGGCCTCGAAGTTCGTGTGCGGGGTGATCGAGCCCGGCTTGGCCAGCACCTGGCCCCGCTCCACGTCCTCCTTCTTCGTGCCGCGCAACAGGGCGCCGATGTTGTCGCCGGCCTGACCCTCGTCGAGGATCTTGCGGAACATCTCGACGCCCGTGCACACCGTCTTCTGCGTGGGCCGCAGGCCCACGATCTCGACGTCGTCGCCGGTATGGATGCGGCCCTGCTCCACCTTGCCGGTCACCACCGTGCCCCGCCCGGTGATGGTGAAGACGTCCTCGATCGGCATCTGGAACGGCTTGTCGAGGTCGCGGATCGGATCGGGGATGAACGAGTCGGCCGCGTCCATCAGCTCCAGGATCTTGGCCTCCCAGTCCTTGTCGCCCTCCA
>DASXAI010000411.1:0-3168 GCA_036406775.1 Acidimicrobiales bacterium | reverse complement strand
GGCCGTCGCGGTAGAGATCGAGGAGCATCGGGATGTCGGCGCGAGCGTTGGCGCCGCCGAACACAGACCCGACGAGTTGCTTCTCCATGATGGTGAGGTCGGCCAGGCTGACGTTGATCGACGTCTCGTGCTCGGGGTGGGCGTTCGTGACGACGACCCGTCCGCACTTGGCCGTGACGGCCATGGCGTCGGCGATCAGCGTGCCGTCGCCGACGCCGATCGTCATGACGACGGCCTCGCACATCCGCCCCCGCGTGAGGTCCGTGATCAGCGGCACCGCGTCGGCCAGCGACGCCGCCGTGTGGGTGGCGCCGAAGTCCTGGGCCTTCTCCCGCTTGAAGGCCACGGGGTCGATGGCGACGATGTGCCGGGCCCCGGCCAGACGGGCGCCCTGCACCGCGCTCGACCCGAGGCCGCCGCAGCCGACGATGGCGATGGTGTCGCCAGGCCCGATGCCCGCGGCCCGCGCCGACGATCCCCAGCCGGTGACGACGCCGCAGCTCAGCAGGCAGGCGATCTCGGCCCGGACCTCGGCGTCGTACACGATGCAGCTGTCCTCGTGGACGACCGTCTGGCGGGCGAACGTCCCGATGCAGCACAGGACGTGCAGATCCTGGCCTCGAGCATGGTGGCGGGCGGTGTTGTCGGAGATCTGGAGACCGGTGCCCATGGCCGCGCCCCGATCACACAGCCGCGAGCGACCCCGCTGGCAACTCGGGCACTCGCCGCAGATCGGCATGTAGTTCAAGATCACGTGGTCGCCGACGGCCAGCCGCCGCACGCCGGGACCGACCTCCACCACCACGCCGGCGCCTTCGTGGCCGCCGATCATCGGCAGCGGCCACGCCATGTCGCCCGTGACGTAGTGGTCGTCGGTGTGACACATCCCGGCCGCCAGCAGTTCGACGCGCACCTCGCCCTGGCGGGGCGGATCGAGCTCGATTTCCTCCACCGACCACCGTGTGCCCACCTCCCAGAGCACGGCGGCACTGGTCCTCACGGCGTCGCCCCCATCCGACGGATCGTATATGGTTTGGGGGAGTCACTGGGGGGTGGCAATGACGGTCGTGAAGCCCGACGGTCCCGAGTTCGAGGCGCTGATCAGTCCGGCCGCCGAGCTGACGTACCTCGGTGGCGGCTACGTGTTCACGGAGGGGCCGGCGTGGAGCGTCGCCGAGCAGGCCCTCTACTTCAGCGACATCCCCGGTGACAAGCGGTTCAAGTGGACCGAGGCCGGCGGCATGGAGCTCGTGATGGCGCCGACGTTCAAGGGCAACGGGATGGCCTTCGACATCGAGGGCCGGCTCATCGTGTGCGAGCACGTCTCGAGCGCGGTCACGCGGTTCCATCCCGACGGTTGGCACGAGACCGTGTGCTTCCACTTCGGCGGCGTGTACCTGAACAGTCCCAACGACCTCGTGGCGCGAGCCCGTGACGGCAGCATCTACTTCACCGACCCCGACTACGGGCGCTGGAACGACTGGATCGGCAGCGAACGGGTCCCGTTGCTCGGCTTCAAGGCCGTGTTCCGCGTCCCCCACGAGGGAGGGGAGGCCCAGCTCGTGACCGAGCGCGACGAGTTCGAGCAGCCCAACGGCCTGTGCTTCTCACCGGACGAGTCGCTCATGTACGTGAACGACTCTCCGCGCGCCGAGATCAAGGTTTTCGACGTCGCCGACGACGGCGTCCTGGTGAACGGCCGCATCCTCGCCACCGACATCGGCGGCGGCACGATCGCCGAGGGCTCGGTCGACGGCATGGAGTGCGACGAGTTCGGCAACGTGTGGGTCACGGGACCGGGCGGCGTGTGGGTCTTCGACCCGACGGGTCGCCGCCTCGGCGTCATCGAGACCCCGGAGGTGTGCGGCAGCCTCTGCTGGGGTGGGCCCGACCTCCGCACCTTGTTCCTCACCACCTCCACGACCGTGCACAGCATCCCCGCGCTCTGCACATCCGCCCCGCTACCGCACTACGACCTCGGGAGGGTGCACCGATGACCGACGCCGAACGACTGCAACTGCTCGAGGACCGAGAGGAGATCCGCCAGATCTTCACCGACTACGCCACGTATCTCGACTCCCACGACCATGCCGGTTACGCCAGCCTGTTCGCGACCGACGGCGTGATGTCGGCCCAGCTCGGTGAAGCGGTGGGGCCGGCCGCCATCGAGAAGGTGCTCGACGAGCACCTCGGCCCGCAGGCGCGGGGCCACCTCCCCGAGGCCATCCACGTCATGACCAACCATCAGATCCACGTCGACGGCGACACCGCGACCGCCAACGTCGTCTGGTACTACCTGACCACCGACGACGACGGTGCACCGGTCGTGCTGCAGTCGGGCCGGTACGACGACGACCTCGTCCGCGAGGGCGGGCGGTGGAAGCTCAAGTGCCACACCATCTCCCGGGCCATGGGTCGCTCGCCGATGGATCCGGCGCCCACGACCCGCCTCGACGAGCTGGCGGCCCGCGTCCAGGCCATCGAGGACAAGGACGCGGTGTGGCGGCTCCTCATGGAGTACCGCAAGCACCTCGACGCCCGCGACTTCAAGGCCTATGCCTCGCTGTTCACGGACGACGGCATGTGGGCCGGTGACCTCGGCAAGGCGGTCGGCCCCGCCGAGATCGAGGACCTCCTCGTCCGCACCCTGGAGGTGTACGAGAGCGACCTCACCCGCACCTACCACGTGGTGTCCAACCCGGTGATCGACGTCGACGGCGACCGCGCCACCGCCTACACCAACTGGACGTTCGTCACGCGGGATCAGAGCGACATGCCCGTGTGGCAGATGCTCGGTCACTACATCGACGAGATCGTCCGCACGCCCGACGGCTGGAAGTTCCAGCGCCGCGTCGCGTACCGCGACATGCCGTACGTCTCGCTCGAAGGCGTGCTCTGACCCTTCCACGAGTGCCGATGTGACGGTTTTGCACCTCTGGCGTGCATTTCCGTCACATCGGCGGGGAAGGAGCGGATAGGCGGCGCACCGGGCCCGGCCGTTACGGTGGGGTCAACGCCACGAGAGGGGTGCGACATGAGCCGACTGGCCATCCGCGGAGGCACCGTCGTCGACGGGACGGGAGCGCCGGGAACCCGGGCCGATGTCGCCATCGAGGACGGCCGGATCGCCGAGATCGGTTCGAACGTCCGTGGCGATCAGGAGCTCGA
>DASXAI010000410.1:0-3552 GCA_036406775.1 Acidimicrobiales bacterium | reverse complement strand
ACGCCGCGCTCCGCCAGCGACCAGACCCTGGACGCGGTCATCGGCGGGATCAGCTTCGCCTCGGTGCAGCGGGAGCTGTCCATCAAGCGCTTCTTCGCCTTCAACCGGAACGCTCTCGCCCGCGGTGGCCAGCAGCTGGTGGACTCGGACGGCGACGGGCTCTCGGACGAGGAAGAGAAGACCATCGGCACCGACCCGCTCAACCCCGACACCGATGGCGACGGCCTCGGGGATGGGCTCGAGCGCGCGGCCGGGCTCGACCCGTTCACCGACGACGTGAGCGGCATCATCCAGTGCAACCCATTCCTGGACGACGACGCGGATCTCCTCAACGAGTGCGAGGAGCGGGTCATCGGCACCGACCCCTGCGTCGCGGACACCGACGGGGACGGGCTCAGCGACTTCGTCGAGGTCATGTCCCGGACCAACCCGCTCGTGCCAGAGGACCTGACCGACACCGACCGCGACGGCACATCGAACGCGGACGAGGTCACCGGCCACACGGATCCGCTGAGCAACGACGGCGAGTACCGCGCGGACCGAGGCTACGTGGTGCAGGTGAGCGACGCCGCGCCCACCGCCGACGGGCGCGCCTGCTACCACGTGCGCGCGACCAACGTCTCCCTGGTGGCGACGCAGGCCCGGCCGGACAAGTTCGGAAACATCATCGCCGCCGGCACCAACGACATCCTTCTCTACTTCCAGGCGGGCCGGTCCAACGACCCGCACGGCGTCGGGATCGCCGAGACCTTCGAGCAGCGAGTCATCTTCACGCCGCCAGGCACGAAGGATCCGGCGGGCACGATCGGCTTGACCCCGGACCTCTGGGACGTCGGACGGTGAGCTCGCTGATCCACGGGCCGCGGGGTCTTCACCCCACACCCCTAGAGGGGGGCCGACCCCACACCCACATGCTGACCGACCGGGACCGCCCTGCAATGCCCCGGAACCCTGAAGGTTTCGTCTACCCCGACGAGCGGCGCGGCTTTTGCTCTCTCGCTCCCTCGCTCCTGCGGAAGGGATTGGAAAGATGAAGAACGTTCGACTGATCGGATCGCTGGCTGTGGGGCTCACGCTCGCGTGGGCCGTGCCGGCGCTGGCGCAGAACAGTGACAACCCCGAATGTCTCGGCAGCGAGTGCGGCACGCCCAACGAAGAGGGCGGCGGCTGCGGGTGTGGCTGCGGCTGCTCGGTGTGGGTGAGCTACACCGACGACGGCAAGACGCTGTCCTACACCGACGACGCCGACGGTGACGGCAAGTCCGACGGCTTCGACAACTGCCCCTTCGTCGCCAACCGCGACCAGGTCGACTCCGACGGTGACGGCGTGGGCGACGCCTGCGACAACTGCCCCTCCATCGCCAACCCCGACCAGCGCGACACCGACGGTGACGGCAAGGGTGACGCCTGCGACGACGACATCGACGGTGACGGCCTGCTGAACGCGGCCGACAACTGCCCGGGCATCTACAACCCCGACCAGACCAACACCGACGGTGACCAGTTCGGCGACGCCTGCGACAGCGACGACGACAACGACGGCATCACCGATGCCGACGACCACTGCCCCCGTTACGCCGATGCCAGCAACCCGGTCAGCGTCCCCGGCATCCAGTGCGTGGTGGACACCGACGGTGACGGCATCGACGATGCCCGCGACAACTGCCCCACCATCACCAACACCGACCAGCTCGACACCGACAACGACGGCATCGGTGATGCGTGCGACAAGGACATCGACAACGACGGCGTGCTGAACGCCCAGGACAACTGCCCCACCATCGCCAACCGCGACCAGCACGACGACGACGGTGACGGCATCGGTGACGCCTGCGACCCGCGGTACTGCGTCGTCATCGACCCGTCGAACCCGAACGCCTGCCTCGACCCGAACGCCGCCTTCGCGGTGAGCGCCGGCGGGAGCATCACCCTGAAGCGGGGTGAGGCGCTGCGGATGCCGCTGTTCGCCAACCGCAACGGCGTCGGCATCAGCTACACCTGGACCGTCGCCAAGCGTCCGGCGGGCTCGTCCGCCGCGGTGCAGAACCCCATCGGCGTGGCCAGCGTCAGCCGCCACTGGAGCTACGCGTACGCCGACAACGTGGGCAAGCCCATCTTCACCCCCGATGCCGAGGGTGAGTACACCATCCAGCTCGCCGCGAAGATGGTGACGCCTGACCCGCGCTACCCCGGTGTGCAGACCTCCACGGCGGCGCTGACGGTGAAGGTGCAGCCGGCGGCCCAGTCCAGCGGTGGGTGCACCGCGCTGCCCCTGGGCGCTCCGGCCGCTGGTCTGGCCCTGGCCGCCCTCGGTCTCCTCGCCCGTCGCCGCCGCCGCGTCTGATTCCTCCGTCCCTGCCCGGAGCCCGGCGACTTCGCCGTCGGGCTCCGGTCAGGAGCGGTCGCGGGCGCTGGTGATGGCCTCGAGGGTGAGGTCGGCGGTCCTTCGCGCGGAGGCAGGGTTCTGGCCGGTGATCAGTCGGCCGTCTGCGATGGCGAAGGGCTCGAAGCTCGGCCCGGTCTGCACGGTCGCCCCGAGCGACTGGAGCCGGTCCTGGAGCAGGAAGGGCACCACCTTCGTCAGCCCCACCGCCTCCTCCTCGGCGTTGCTGAAGGCGGTGACCCGGCGCCCGGCGACCACCGGACGGCCATCGGAGTCCACCGCGCCCACCAGGCCCGCCGGGCCATGACACACGGCGGCCACGATGCGGCCCGCCTTCCAGGCCCGTGAGAGGGCACTCGCCAGCGCGGTGCTCACCGCGAAGTCGAACATCGTGCCATGGCCGCCGGCGAGGAAGACCGCATCGAAGCGCGTGGCATCGAGTGCCTCGATCGGCACGGCGTGGCTCAGGACCCGCGCTGCCGTCGGGTCGGCGAGAAAGCACTTCACCACCGCCGCCTCGGGTCCGGTCGGCGGCGTGGACCGCGGGTCGACCGGAACCTTGCCGCCGTGGATCGAGGCGACCGTCACGTCTGCTCCGGCGTCGGCAAAGCGCATGTAGGGAACCGCGAGCTCCTCGAGCCAGACGCCGGTGGGCTTGCCCGTGTTGCCCATCGACGCCTGGGACGTCACCACCATCAGGATCCTGGGTACCACCATCGAGTCGAATCTCTCCTTCGAACCAGAGGTAACGCCGGCCGAGCGTTCGCGCCCGGGCCGGGGAGGGATCGTCCTTGCGAAGTGAACGATCCAGCGTCCATTGACTTCCGCACACCCGTTGCAGGCGACTAAGGCGGTCGTTCAAGGAGCCCGCGATGCCACCCCGTCCTCCCGTTCCCCCGTTCACGCTCGAGTCCGCGACGGCCAAGGTGCGCGCGGCCGAGGATGCATGGAACACGCGCGACCCCGAGCGCGTCGCCGGCGCCTACTCGCTGGACAGCCGCTGGAGGAACCGCGCCGAGTTCTTCCAGGGACGCGAGCAGATCGTCGAGTTCCTCCGCCGCAAGTGGGCCCGCGAGCTGGAGTACCGCCTCATCAAGGAGATCTGGGCGTTCCACGAGAACCGGATCGCCGTTCGCTTCGTCTACGAGTACCACGACGACTCCGGGAAC
>DASXAI010000409.1:0-1636 GCA_036406775.1 Acidimicrobiales bacterium | reverse complement strand
CCCGCGCGCCGCGTCCCGTGCCGGCCACGGCCGGGCTCACGGCGGGCGTGCAGCGTGACGTGGTCGTCGTGCCGTTCAACGATCTCGATGCCCTCGAGCGCGCGCTGCGAGGCGACGACGTTGCTGCGTTCATCGTCGAGCCGGTCATGGAGAACATCGGGATCTGCCTGCCCGAGCCCGGCTACCTGCAGGCCGTGCGCGCGCTGACGGCGCGCCACGGCACGCTGCTCATCTTCGACGAGGTGAAGACCGGCATCACGGCCGGGTGGTCGGGCGCGGTGGGTCACTTCGGCGTCGAGCCCGATCTCGTCGCCCTCGCCAAGTCCATCGGCGGCGGGCTCCCCGTCGGGGCCTTCGGAGGACGGCGTGAGGTGATGGACGTCATCACCGACGGCCGCGTGCTGCATCTCGGGACGTACAACGGGAACCCGCTCGTGATGGCCGGGACCAAGGCCGTGCTGGCGGAGATCTGCACGCCCGAGGCCACCGCCGCCGCCATCGCTCGCAACCGCCGCCTCCTCGACCGCTGCGACGACGTGCTGCGAGCGGGCGGTCTGCCGGCCCACACCGTGCAGTTCGGGGCCAAGGGTTGCATCACGTACTCAGCCGAGCGTGTGCGCAACTACCGCGACTACAAGGCCACCGAAGCCGATCTGGCCTTCGCCAGCTGGATCTGGGGTATCAACCGCGGTGTGCTGCTCCCGCCCGGGCTCGACGAGCAGTGGCTCGTCTCGGTGCAGCACACCGACGCCGACATCGACCACCTTGTCGATGTGCTTGCGTCCTTCGTCGACGCCCTGACTCGCTAGTCACCACCTGTAGACGCCGGCGGGCGGAGCGGCCTGGCGCCGCTCCAGCCATGACCCGGCCACCAGGCACGCCACGCCCGCCCCGGCCAGCATGATCAGGACGCCGACGAGGGGGCCGATCGTCGCCTTGTCGACCTCGGCGACCAACTCGGCGTACGGGCTGTCGACGAGGGCCGGGAGCAGGAGCACGGGGAGTGTGTAGGCGACGACGAGCTCGACGATGCTGGCCGCGATGAACCACGCCCCGATGATGCGGAGCGCGGTCGGCTTGCTCGGATGAAAGACGAGACCGAGCAGCCCGAGCACCACCGCGCCCGTGATCAGCAGCGGGATGGCCCGGTGCATGGCCCGTCGGCTGGTGTCGAGCGCGTCGAAGGTCGGGACGTCGACCGCGACCGGAGGCAGCTGGGCGGCGGCCGGGTTCCCAGTCGCCCGCACCACCAGCTCCGGCGGGATCATCACCGGTCCGGCCGCCTCACCGATCAGCCGGGCGTGGATGTCGCGAAGGACGCCCGAGAATTCGGTCGCGATCCCCGGCTGGACCAGCGCCGTCTGGGCAGCGGATTCGACGGCGGCATGATCGAGGTTGAGTTCGACGGCAACGGTGTCCGCGATCGCCCGCGCCAGGTCGCCGCGGAGGTCGGGATTCTGGAGGGCCGCCTCGGCGACGTCAGACGTGTTCCTCGTGTCGAAGGCGACTCGCTGCACCCACCACGACGAGAGGGCCAGTGCGCCACACAGGAGCCCCAGCGACAGGAGCGTCGAGGCGATGACACGGCGCACGACATCGCAGTATGGCCGTCGCTGTCCGATCCGTACGATCACGT
>DASXAI010000408.1:0-8931 GCA_036406775.1 Acidimicrobiales bacterium | reverse complement strand
CCCTGGCGCTTCACCTCCTCCTTCATGGGGTCGGTGATGCGAGTGAACGCTTGACGCCCCTCGGGGGTGCGCCACTCCTCGGCGAGAGTCTCGAGGGGAATGATCTCCTCGCGCACGAAGCTGCGCATCCAGTCGAGCTTGGCCTCGAAGTCGGGCTCGGTCGAGAAGTCCCATGCCATGGGCACGACGGTAACGGCGCCGACCCGTCGCGGCCAACGGTCAGGACGACGGGCGCCGGCGCGTGCGCGCCGCGACACGCGACGGCTGGCGGCGCAGCCGGGTCGCGTCGGCCTCGAGGCGGTCGCGGTGTTGGCGGACAGCGGCACAGGCGGCGTGGTAGGTGAGCATCACGCGTCTCCCTCCTCTTGGTCTTCGAGCTCGTCGGGCCGCGGCGGGCGCAGCGGGACGGCGTGGGTCATGATGGCGACGGGCAGGGCACCGGGCGGGGTGGTGCCGTCGTGCTGGCGCCGGGCGTACGGGGTCAGCAGCTCGAGCACCGCCTCGCCGAGGCGCTCGAGCTCGGACGCGGTGAGCTGGAGGACGAGGTGGTTCTCCGACGCCGCCGCGCGCCACGCCGCCGGGTACGTCGCCCGGGTGGCGTGCCACGTGCGGAGTCGGTCGAGCTCGCGGTCGCGCAGGAGCTCGATCAGGGCCGCCGACGCGATCTGGGCGTCGCCTTCGAGCTCGTCCTCACGGATCTCGTTGCTGGCCGGGACCCGACGCCACGGGCGCTGGCGCCCCCGGCCGCCCTCGGCCTCCTCCACGTAGCCGTACTTGGCCAGGGTGCGTAGGTGGAAGGAGCAGTTGGCCGGGCTCTCCCCGAGGCGCTCGGCCGCCTCGGTGGCGGTGAGCGGGCCTTCGATCAGGAGTTCCAGCAGGGCGAGCCGGACGGGATGGGTGAGAGCCCGCAGCGCCCGAGGATCGGTGAGCCGGCGCCGTTGGATCGACGTGGCATCGGAAGACATGTTTCGAAACTACCCTTTCGAAACATGTCTTGTCAAGCCCTGCCGTGCTACGTCAGGGCGAAGGGCGGATACTCGTCCACGACCAGGAAGAGGTAGGCCTCCACCCGGAGCTGGTACTGGTACACGTTGATGGCGAACATCCGCAGGCCCTCGGGCCACTTGGCCGTGAACAGGACGGCGAAGAACCCGATGACGACCACGATGAACAGCGCCAGGAGCAGCACGAACAGCACGATCACCTGCGGGATGGCCAGGATCAGCCGGAAGCCCACGGTGAGACGGTTGCGGCTTTCGAGCTCGGGCCGCACGTCGACGCGGATGCGGGAGTAGTCGCCCGGGTCGGCCGCCAGCATGTCGAAGCCGAAGGGCGGATACTCCTCCTGGAGGAACTCGGCGTACGTGAACGTCCGGGCCTGGTATCGGAGATACATCGCCTGGAAGTTGGCGATGCCTTCGGGCAACTTGCCGGTGAACAGGATGATGAACCAACTCACCACGGCCAGCACCTCGGCCACGATGCGCAGGACGTAGAGCACGATGTAGTGCGGGATGGCCAGGATCCACTGCACGAGCGGGCGCCAGTTGGCGATCCGGTCGGGTGGGTCATAGGCCAGCGTGGCCGGATACGTCTCGGGTGTCGACTGCATGTCCTCCCCCAAGGTTGGTCCGCCCGGCGCGGAGAGTAGTGCCGCGTGCCGCTCCGGAGCGGGATCCTGCATGCTGGGCCGGTGCTCACTGCCGTCCTGACGGCGGGCGTGCTCGCCTTCGTCGGTTTCCGGCTCGTGAGCACGGCCAGTCTCGTGGCCCGGTCGGCCGCTTTGCGTCGGCGGGCCCGAGAGATCGTGCGCGGCATCCGGTGGCGCCACGTGTGGCCCGTGCCGTTCGTGCTGACGGCCGTCATCCTCGCCTCCATCGCGCTGCTCCAGATCCCGCCGCTGCGCTTCGGCTGGTGGACCGCGATCGGCGGCCTGGGCAACCCCGTGACCGGCACCACCGACCAGACCGCCGGAACCGCCCTCGAATGGATCGTGCCCATCGTGTTCCTGCTGCTGCTCCTGCCGGCGCTGCCGCTGTTCGCCTTTCGTGAGGAGGAGATGTTCCGGTTGGGCGCCGAGGGCTGGAGTACTCGCCGGAGAATCGCCAAGGCGGTGCAGTTCGGCTTGGTCCACGCCATCATCGGCATCCCGATCGGTGTGGCACTGGCGCTCGGGATCGGGGGCGGGTACTTCCAGGCGGCCTACCTGCGGGGCTTCCGGGTGGGGGGATCACGCCAGGCCGGACTGATGGAGAGCGCGCGGGCGCACACCGCGTACAACGGCGTCGTCGTCGTGGTGGTGCTCGCCGCCATCGTGGCCGCTGTGCTCTAGCCGGGCGGCGGGAGCAGGACGGCGAGCTGGCGCGAGTGGGCCAGCAACCGACCGTCCTCGCCCCAGACTTCGCCATCCTCCTCGACGAAGCCGTCGGCGGCCATCTGCGACCGGAAGACGACGAGGAACCAACCGGCGTCACCGGGCGGCATCGGGGCGCGGAAGTGGATCGTCAGGTCGATGGTCGGGACGCCGAGACGGGCGTCGATGCGCGTGAAGATCGGCGGCATCCACGAGTCGGTGAGGGCGGCCACGAGCACGTGGTCCGTGACCTTGGCGCCCTCCGCCGGGTCGAGGCGGATCCAGCCGCCGGCCACGGCCTGTGTCGCGCCGCTGAAGGGCGGGTCGCCGACCGCCCAGCGCTGCTCGTACCGCTGCCGCATCGGCATCGCCGGGGCGTCGGCCAGCGGCGGGAGGGTCGGGACGGCGTCGGGTCTCGGGACGTCGGGCGGCTGGAGGTCACTGAACTCGATGCCGGGCAGCGGTGGGGCGAAGGCGGCCTGGGCGGTGGCCACCAGTCGGTCGCCCTGGCGCATCCGACCCGAGACGAACGTCATCAGGCGCCCGGTGCGGTCCACCGTCGTCTCGATCCGCACCGGCCCTTCCGCCGGTGGGGCGAGGTAGTGGACCGTGAGCGAGCGCGGCGTCCGGGCGGCCTCGACGACCGCCGCCGTCAGGGCGCGCAGGAACACGGCAGCCACGTAGCCACCGTTCGGGCCCCGCTCGATCCACCAGCCGCCGTCGATCCGGCCTTCGAAGACGCCCGGCGTCGCCGCCGTCACGGAGGTGTCTCGGTCGAACCGGGCCGTCACGGGGAGCGACGGTACCGAACACGATGGACGCCGGTACCCTCCCACAGCATCACGACCCCCGTTTCCGCGCCGACCTGCTTCCGCCACCCGGACCGTCCCACGGGCCGGGCGTGCACGCGTTGCGGCCGGCCGGCGTGCCCGGAGTGCCTCGTGCAGGCGTCGGTGGGCTCGCAGTGCGTCGACTGCATCCGCGCCTCCCGCCCCGCCGCCCCCGAGCGGCTGCGGCGCTGGAGCGCCGGCATCTCGACGCCCGTCACGAAGGCGATCATCCTCGCCAACGTCATCGTGTTTGCGTTCGAGCTCACCGGCGGCAGCATCTGGGACACGTCAGGCTCGGTGCAGACCGACCTGGGGCTGTTCGGGCCGGCGGTGCGCAATGGCGATTGGTACCGGCTCATCACGAGCGGGTTCACGCACGCCGGGCTCCTGCACATCGCCCTGAACATGTACTTCATCTGGATCATCGGCCAGATGCTCGAGCGAGCCATCGGCTCCTTGCGGTTCACGCTGCTCTACTTCGCGGCCCTGCTCGCCGGCTCGGCGGGCGCCCTCATCGCCGACCCTCTCGCCCTCACCGTCGGCGCCTCGGGCGCCGCCTTCGGGCTCCTGGGCGCGGCCGTGGTGGGGATGCGCCAGCGCGGCGTCGCCATCATGCAGTCGCAGCTCGGCGTCCTGCTCGTCCTCAACCTCGTGCTGACGTTCGCCATCCCCGGCATCGCCATCGGTGGCCACGTCGGCGGCCTCATCGGCGGGTGCATCTGCGGCACCGCGTTGCTCGCGCCCCGCCGTGAGCGCCAGTGGTGGGAGCTGATCGTGCCGATCCTGGTGATGATCGGCTCGGTGGCGCTGGCCTACTGGGCCGTCTATCGCTGAGGTCGCTCGCGGGTCGCAGCGGACTCAGCGGCCCGACGCCCGCACTCGCTGACGACGGCGCGGCGCCCGCACCCGACTCAGCCACCGACCCGCTCACTGACGACCCCTCGGCGCCCGCACCCGACGCAGCCACCGATTCATCTCACTGACGACCCCGCGGCGCTCGGAGCGGACTCGGCCGGTGCACCCGCAGCGGCTGACGCTCGACCTCACGGTCGGAGCTCCAGCGCGCGGTCGGCGCCGTCACCACAGACGCCAGCGCCACGAGCACGCGGTCGTAGTTCACCCGCCACCCGGCCCAGTCCCGCCACGCCTGGTCGAGGTTGCGCTTGAGCGGCACGTCAGCGGCCCGCAGCTCCACGAGCAACAGATCGAACTCGCGCCGCGTGACCGAGATCGGGTCGTCGGGCGCCGGATCGGCATCGAACTCGATGCCGAAGTACGTCGCGATCCGGCGCAGGGCCACGTAGCCCGTGCGGATGAGGATCTGCGCCTTGGCCGACGGCGGCCGGTCGATCGTCGACGCCACGACGGCCGCGGTGTCGAGCACGCACCCGGCGGCCACGATCCAGTTCCGATCCGGTTGCGGCGAACGGAAGAAGACGAGCGACGGGTTCGACGTGTGGCTCTCCTCGAGGTCGGCGAACCAGGTCTCCCACAACGAAAAGTCGGCCTCGATGTTCGGTAGTAAGCCGATGATGTGATAGCGGGCGAGCCACGCACCCACGGCCGGCGGTGAGCCGGCGCGCGACTCCAGCATCGCCACCAGCACCTCACGCCGGTTGAAGGCGCCGTAGAGGCTCGGCAGGTACGAGATCATGAGGGCCACGATCCCGAGGCCCAGGGTCGCCTCCGTGAACGACAGCACGATGTGCCCGAGGCCCGGCGGCCGGTCGAAGCCCAACGTGAGCATCGACGACCCGCTCACGATGAATGCCTCTCGCAGCGGGTCGAGCCCGGTGCCCCAATAGAGCAGGGTGTAGGCGATGATGATGAGCGCCACCCAGATCCCCGGCAGGAGCAGCAGGGCCACGGGCGCGTAGAAGGCCAGGATCCGATCGCGCGATCGGTACGACCGGCCTTCGTGGGCGATGAGCCGGAAGATCCACCCCAACGCGATCCACTCGGCCCGGACCACGATCGACGACTCGGCCCGCGGCAGGACGACGGTCTTCAGGGCTGACGCCAACGTGAACACGACCAGCGCCACCCCGGCCGCGATCGCGATCACGCGCAACGCCCACATGCCGCCACTCTCGCACGCGCCCACCACCCACTCGACGCCTCCCGAATATGCGCCAGTGGCGCCCGTTCGTGCGGAATCCGCTCCGAAACCAGACACAAGTGCAGGCCGAGTGGCCACGACTGACTCTGTGACACCCTCGGCGTACGCTCCAACGAGCACTTCCCCCAGCGCCGTTCACCTCACGCGCCCGGAGGTTCGTGCCGTGTCGTTCGCCCCGCAGTCCCGTCCCCACTCTCGCTCGCGCTCCCGTTCACGGGCCCGAGCCGCCCGACCGCCTACCACCATCCCGACGCCAGGCGTGCCGCTGCCCGGGCCGGAAGAAGCGCTCCGGATCATCCTCGCCGCCACGTCGGAACCACCCCGTCACGAGACCGTCGCCGTGCTGCTCGACGGCGCCCATCGGGGCCTCGGCCCCTGCCTGGTCTGCGACGGCGCTTCCACCGCCGACCAGGTGCTCGACCTCGGCGGCCTCCTCGGCACCCTGGGCGAGCGCGAGCCGACCTTCGGCGCGCTGGTTCTCGCCACCTGCCGGCCGGGTCTCGGCATCGACCTCCTCCCGGATGACGAGGCGGCGTTCTACCGGCTCCGCCACGACCTGGCCGAACTCGGTGTCGATCTCCTCGACTGGTTCCTGCTCGATGCCGGCCTGGCCGCCTCGGTGTCCGAACGCACCGACGGCTGCTGGCGCTGGAGCACGGAGCCGCCGTCATGGTGACCGGCAATCCAGTTGCCCGCGCCCCGCCGGCGGGTTAGACCGCGCTCGTGCTCGCGTACGTCTTCTGGCACGCCCCAAGGGGCGACGACGCGGCGCGCTATTGCGCCGGGCTCGCCGCCTTCCATACCGCCCTGGCCGATCATCCACCGGAGGGCTTCGTCCGGTCGTGGACCCTGCGCGTCGCTGCCGTCCCGTGGCTGCCGACTGCGAACGCGCACTACCTCGACTGGTACGTGGTCGACGACTTCGCCGCCCTCGGCGCCCTCAACCGGGGCGCCGTCACGGGAGCGCGCCAGTCGCCGCACGACGCCGTCGCCCACCTGGCGCGCACAGGAACGGCCGGCGTCGTCGGGCTGCTCGACGGATCGGATTCGAGCGCCGCCGCCGTGGCACCCGGTCGCGTCGTGTTGTGGATGGTCGACAAGCCAGCGGGCACCAGCTACGCCGACTTCGATGCGGCGCTCGTCGACGCGGCCGATGGCGCGCCGTGCTGGATGCGACAGATGACATTGGGTCCCGGGCCCGAGTTCCTCGCGCTCGGTCAACCCGACGCGCCCTCGCTGCCGTGGAATGGCCTCCGGCTGGAGGCTTCGACGGTCGCGCCCTGACGCGTCTCGCCGTCCGCCCTGATGTCACGACCATTGGCCGGCGCGGCGCGCCGCCGGTGACAACCGCAGCCCGGCCCCTCGCAGCCGGGCCAGCAACTCGCGGCTCGGCACCGGAACGGCGCCGAGCTCGATGGCTCGCGCCCGGCCATCCTCGTGGAGGTCGTAGTGGTCGCCTTGGAAGGCCCCGCGGGGAATGCCGAGCCGCTCGGCAAAGCCGTGCAGCTCCTCGAGGCTGACGTCGCTGACGAGGTGACACCACCGGCGGCCGCGCCAGGGCCACCGGGCGTCGTCGACCAGCAGCGTCACGACCGCCATCATGGCGGTCGTGGAAGAGGAACTGCACGATCGGTGGACGCTCGAGGTGGGTCACGACCGCGTCGCCAGCACGACGTTCGACCGGCTGCTCACGCGCTATCGGGAACCGCACCGCGCCTATCACACGCTGGCTCACGTGCTGCGGGTGCTGCGCCGCGTCGACGAGCTCCTGGCCGTCGTGCCCGTTGCTGACGGGGGCGCCGTCCGCCTGGCCGCCTGGTACCACGACGCCGTCTACGACCCGAGAGCGGGCGTGGGCGTGAACGAAGCGGCCAGTGCCTCGCTCGCCCGGCGCGACTTGGAGGAGCTCGGACAAGGCGCCGGGCGAATCGCCGATGTCGAGCGGCTCGTGGTGGTCACGGCATCGCACCACCCGTCGGAGGCAGCCGCGGACGAAGCCGTGCTCTGCGACGCCGACCTCGCCGTGCTGGGCTCCGATCCGCAGACCTACACGGCGTATGTCAACGGGGTACGGACCGAGTACGACTTCCTCACAACCGACGAGTGGCGTATCGGTCGCGCTGGCGTGCTGCGCTCGTTCCTCGATCGCGATTCGATCTACTCCACACCGCCGATGCACGCGCTCGAGGCGACCGCACGAGCCAATCTCACCGCCGAACTGGCCTCGCTGGGCTGACTGCGCGCGTCAGCCGGGGTGGCAGGCGCACGCTGGCCCGCACGGGGCGCCACCACCGCCGAACGCGGGCGCGGGTCCAGATCCGGAGACACTCGATACTGATGCAAACACGGACAGCAAGCGCACGGCACCGGGGTGGCCGTCGGGGCAGGTAGCGGGATCCGACGAGTCACTCATCGGACGGCGCACCTCGAACCGCACGTCGCAGGTGGGGCACCGGTACTCGTACGTCGCCATCGGGCGTGAGTGTAGGCGGCCAGGGGCGCGGAACGACCGCCGAGACGGGTGGGCACAGAGCGTGGGCGACCGGCGACGACCGAGACCGACGAGCCGGGAGCCGCGTCAGCCGGCGACGGCGGAGGCCGACGAGCCGGAAGGCGTCAGCCGGCGGCGGCGACGGCGGCCGTCTCGGGCAGTTGCGGTGCGCTCGCCCGCGAGCGGTTGGCCGACTTGCCCGGCCGGGTGACGGCGACGACGGCGTTGTGCTCCGGGTTCACGCCTTCCACGGCCGGGTCGAGCTGCACGAAGTCGGACGGTGTGGTGCCGATCTCGTGCAGACCTTCGGTGACGCCGGCGACGAGGGCGCCGACCTGGCCGAGGGCCTCGACCACCAGATCGCGCCCAGCCATGAGTGACCGGATCTGCGCACTGGCGAGGTCACGACGACGGACGAGCTCCCGGAGCACGGCCGTGCGGTGGTCCATCGCCTCCTGGATGAGCTGCTCGGCCTCGACGTCGGCCTGGCGGCGGGTGAGTTCGGCATCGGCGTCGGCCTGGGCCTGGGACCGGCGCCCGTAATCCTGGGCTTCGGCCTGGGTGATGCGGGCGTACTCGTCGGCTTCGGCGCGGACGCGGGCGCCGTAATCGTCGACTTCGCGCAACCGGCGTTCGCTGTCGATCCGGGCCTGGCGGAGGGTGCGCTCGGCTTGGGTGTCAGCTTCACGGACGCGCCGGGCGGCGTACTCCTCGGCTTCCTCCACCGTTCGCGCCGCGGCTTCCTCGGCGCGCCGGCGAGCGGTGTCGGCCGCCTCACGCGAGGCCTCGAGCATCCGCGCCGCTTCCTCGCCGAGGAACCCGGCGACAGTGGCTTCGGTCAGTCGTTCGTTGGCCTTGGTCTCGGCTGCCTGCAGTGCGGTCTCCAAGGTTGCGTTCTGGTGCTTCAGCCGCGTGATCTCGGCGGACACGGAGCGGGCGAAGCCTTGGACCTCGATCGGATCGAACCCGCGGCGGACGATGGGGAAGTTGGCTCGGGCCACGTCCTCCGGGTTCGACGTGTCGAGCAGCCAGCCGGTCGCGTCCATGGCCGGAACATACGCATCATTACGAACCGGTGAACATGGGCCGTCCGACCCCTTCAGCCAGGCCGCCGGACTGGCGCTCGTGACCCCGTACG
>DASXAI010000407.1:0-2904 GCA_036406775.1 Acidimicrobiales bacterium | reverse complement strand
CGGTCGATGGCCACTCGCGGCCACCTGGGCGGCCTCGCGCTGGCGGCGCCGGAGGCCATCCGCCTCCTCGACGCCGTCAGCCGCGAGTGGATCGTCGTCGAGACCGTCGGCGTCGGGCAGGTCGAGGTGGAGGTGGCCGGCAAGGCCGACACCACCATCGTGGTGGTGAACCCCGGTTGGGGTGACGCCGTCCAGGCCAACAAGGCCGGTCTCATGGAGGTGGCCGACGTCTTCGCCATCAACAAGGCCGACCGCAAGGGCCTCGACGAGACCCGGCGCGACCTCGAACTGATGCTCGACCTGTCGAACCTGGGCGACTGGCGGCCCCCCATCGTGCCCACCGTCGCCAGCCGGGCCGAGGGGGTGGACGCCTTGTGGCAAGCGGTGCTCGACCACCGCGCCTATGTGGAGAAGAGCGGCGTGCTCGAGCAGCGGCGGGAACGGCGACTGCGCGAGGAGTTGCGCAGCATCGTGGTGTCACGCCTCGACGCCCGTGCCCGTGAGCTGACCGGCAGCGCCGGCTACGACGGCCTCGAGGCCGACGTCCTCGGTCGCCGCCTCGACCCGTGGTCGGCCGCTGACGAGTTGCTGCGGGGCATCGGGGCGTAGCCCCCCGTTCCGTTTCACGCTCGTGTGAGAACCCGTGAGGTTCTTCAGCGAGCGTGAAATGGTGGGGAGCGTGAAATGCTGGGGGCATGGAGGAGCTCGTCCACCTCGACCAGCGCGACGACGGCGTCGCCGTCATCACGCTCGACAACCCCAAGGTGAACGCCTTGTCGGGCGCGCTGCTGCGGCGGCTGCACGAGATCGCCGACACCCTCGCCAACGATCTGCCCGGTGCCGTCGTGGTGACCGGCGGCGACCGGATCTTCGCCGCCGGCGCCGACATCAGCGAGTTCGGCGGCCCCGAGGAAGCGCGTGTGATCGGGACAACGATCCACGGTGCGCTGGACGCGCTGGCCGGGCTGCCGCGCTTCGTCATCGCTGCCGTCGGCGGCTACGCCCTCGGCGGCGGCTGTGAGCTGGCCCTGGCGTGCGACTACCGGGTCGCGTCGGAGCGGGCCGTGTTCGGCCAGCCCGAGATCCTGCTCGGCATCATCCCCGGCGGCGGCGGCACGCAGCGCCTGCCTCGGCTGGTGGGACCGGCGCGGGCCAAGGAGATCATGATCACCGGCCGCCAGGTGAAGGCGGACGAGGCGCTGCGCATCGGTCTGGCTGACGAGGTCGTGGCGCCGGAGCTGCTGCACGAGCGCGCCTTCGCCCTCGCCGCGGAGGTGGCCAACGGCGCCCTTCAGGCCCAGGCCCTCACCAAGCAGGCGGTCGACGAGGGCCTGTCCCAGCCGCTCAAGTCTGCGCTCGATCGCGAGCGGGACCTCTTCGTGGAGGTGTTCGGCACCGAAGACAGCCAGATCGGCGTGCGCAGCTTCCTCGAGCACGGGCCCGGGAAGGCCGAGTTCACGGGCCGATAGTGGCCAGCAGCACGTCGGCGATCTCGGCGCCGAGCTCGGCCGGCGTCTGCGAACCCGAGGGTCGGTACCACTTGTAGACCCAGTTCGACGCACCGAGCACGGTGTACACGTAGAGCCGAGCATTGAACGGACCTGTCGCTCCCCGCTCGGCCCGAGCGGCGTCGACCGTGTCGATGAAGATGTTCTCGTACTGTCGGCGCAACGCCACGATGGTGCGCGCGAGGTCGGGTGGCAGCTCCGCTTCCTCCTCGAAGAAGATGCGCAGCAGGTCCTGGTGCTCGCACGTGTGTACCACGCGGTCGACGATCAGGGCTCGCAACGTCGGCAACGGCTCGAGGCCCCGGGCCACGATGGCGCGGGCCGAGGCCAGGCTCTGGTCGATCACCTGCTGGTAGAGCAGCGTGAGCAGCTCCTCCTTGCTGGCGAAGTAGTGGTACAGCGTCGGCTTGCCGATGCCGGCCAGGGCGGCGAGGTCGCGCATGCTGGTGGCGCGGTAGCCCCGGCGGCTGAAGACCTCCGCGGCCAGCGCAAGGAGCTTGGCCCGGCGCTCTTCGGCTCGCTCGTTGTTCCTGCCGACCATGGCGTTCGTCCTCGGGGCGGTTGGCCTTCGAGGAGTGCGACCCTACCTTCCTATCATGGGTTCGACCGACCGGGCGGTCGAACCGCGCCTGGGCCGAGCCGAGGGGACCCGAGGAGAGACGGCGATGACGACGTGGGAGCTGGACGAGGAGCACGAGGCGTTCCGTCAGGTGTGCCGGCGGTTCGTGGACGAGCAGATGCGCCCGTACGTGGTGCCGTCGGAGGTGGCGGGGACGTTTCCTGGCGAGTTGTGGCCCAAGCTGGCCCAGGCCGGCCTGCTGGGCCTCATGATCCCGGAGGAGTACGGCGGCTCGCCCGCCGACGCCCTGGCCATCACGCTGCTGGCCGAGGAGCTGGGCCGGGCCAGCGGCGGCCTCGCCATCACGCCTCTGGTGAGCAGCTACATGGCCGGATCGCACATTGCGCGCTACGGCACGGCCGACCAGAAGGGCCGCTACCTGCCCGACATCGCCGCCGGCGGCTGCGTCGTCAGCATCGCCGTCACCGAGCCCGGTGCCGGCTCCGACGTGGCGGGCATCACCACGGTGGCCACTTTGGCCGAGGGTGGCTTCGCGCTGCGGGGCGCGAAGACGTTCATCACGAACGCCGGGTTGTCCGACGTCATGGTGGTGGCGGCCAAGACCGATCGCCATGCCGGCCATCGGGGCATCACGACGTTCCTGGTTGACACCGATCAGCTGGGCCTGAGCCTGGGGGCGCCGCTGCCGAAGATGGGCTGGCATTCCTCCGACACCCGGGAGGTGTTCTTCGACGACTGCCCGGTGGGTGAGGAACTGGTCTTGGGTCAGGTCGGTTCGGGCTTCTACCAGATCATGGAGTCGTTCCAGCTCGAGCG
>DASXAI010000406.1:0-10140 GCA_036406775.1 Acidimicrobiales bacterium | reverse complement strand
GTCAACGACGAGGGTCTGACGAACATCCTGCGGGTCATGGACGTGATCTTCAGCGCCATCTTCCTCGGCGACTTCACGTACCGACTCCTGACGGCGCCGTCGAAGTCCGAGTACTTCTTCCGCCGGTTCGGCTGGGCCGATCTGCTCGCCAGCTTCCCGTTCCAGCAACTCAAGGTGCTCCGCCTGTTCCGGGTCAAGCGGGTCTACCGGCTCCTCCACGACTACGGCGCCCGGAACGTCCTCCGCACGCTGAGTCGGGACCGAGCCGGCAGCGCGCTGTACATCCTGCTGTTCCTGGGCATCCTCGTGCTCGAGTTCGGCAGCTTGGGCATGCTCCGGATCGAGCAGTACGCCGCCGGCGCCAACATCACCTCGGCGTCCGACGCCGTTTGGTACACGATCGTGACGATCTCCACGGTGGGCTACGGCGACAAGTACCCGGTCACGAACGCCGGCCGCGTCCTGGGCTCCATCATCATCGTGATCGGTGTCGGCATCTTCGGCACGTTCACCGGCTACCTCGCCACCACGTTCCTGTCGTCGAAGACGCCGCCGCTGGATGCATCCCCGAGCGACGCCCAGCACCAGATCGCACGGCTCAAGGATCTCCTCGCCCAGCAGCAGGCCGCCGTCGATCAGGTCGAGATACTGCTGCAGGGCGACGGCCGCTGACGCCCACCTCGCTTGTGTCGCAGATCGGGGCGAGTTCCGCTCCAAAGGGCGCCACTGGCGGAGATGAGAGATTGGGGTGGCGCTAGACGGCGATGCTGACGGGGAGGGAGGCGATCCACGCCACGGCTCCCAGGAAGACGACGCATCCGAGAATCAGGAGGGCTCGGCGCGGGCCGCGCCCGTGGGCCTTCGTGCTCATCCCGGCGAAGAACAGGGCCACGGCGAACAGCACGACACCGAGCACGTAGTTGGTCGCCCGCTGCACGTTGCGCGGCACCGCCGCCGCCAGCGCGTCGGTCTGGGCGTCGAGCCTCTCGGCGTCCTGCTTGGCCGCCAGGTTGTACTCCGGCATGGTGAACGGCGTCGGCGGCGCTTGCGGGTTCGTCAGCGGCTGGGTCGCCAGCCAAGCGTCGAAGGCGGGACGGAACTCGGGCCGGAAGCGCTGCTCGTAGAACTGCTGGAGCGCTTGATCGTCGCGGGCGGTCGCGTCCACCCATTGGATGAAGGTAGCGATGTCGATCTGCGTTTGGTTCGACGCCAGATCGGCCGCCCGCGCCGCGTTGGTCCGCGACGCATTGGCCCGGCTGGCCGCCTCGGCTTGCTCGCCGTTCCACCGAGAGGCCTGGTAGCTGCTCCACGCCGTGGCCAGAGCCGCCAGCGCGAGCAGCACCGTGGCGGCGATCTCGACCCAGTCGGCGTGGGGCCGTTCGGCGAGCTCAGGAGAAGACGTTGACGGCACGGGCGATGACGAGACCGATAACGGCGAGCGAGACGGCCGACTGCACCGCCATCGCCAGCTTCGTCCACCGCGCCAATGGCATGACGTCGGTGGGGCTGAAGGCCGTGTTCGTGCAAAAGCCGAGGTACAGGTAGTCGACGAAGACCGGATGCCAGCCAGGCGGGGCCAGGTCCGGGTCCTGACGCTGAACGAAGGCGAAGTTGGGGTACTGCCGCGGACTGTGCGTGCGCACCCGCGGGCCGCCCGAGTCGAAGATCCAGTACAGCAGGCTGAAGGCCAGGACGTTGCCCAGCCAGACCAGTGAGCCACTGGCCAGCAACCGCGCCCCATCGCTGGTCTGCTTGTCCCCGGCGACCAGGTGGTCGACCAGAACGACGGTCGCCCACAACGCCGCCCCCAGCAGCAAGAAGACGAGGACGATCGCGACCCGCCGGAGTTGCTGCGCTCGCTGCCTGTCGCTGGTGGGGTCAGCCAGAACCAGCACGACGAGGAGGCCTACCTCCGCCGCCGGCAGGAGCCACGGCACGCTGATGGTCCGGTCGCTCGGGAGCCAGACCCGCAGACTGATGTTCAGAGCGACGAATATCAGCACCGCAACTGCCGGCGGCCACCGCGACTCACCGAGAGAGGCGACAGCCGGCTCGTCCACCGCACCATGGGAACCTGGCGCCGCTGTGCATGCATCGCCCGATTCGGATGATCGGACCCTGCCGCGAGATCGCCCACTTCGGATGATGCCGCGCCCGGCTGTCGGGCGGGACGATGGAGCGATCCTCGCCCCCCGCCACCTCCTATGACGACCACTGCGACGACCACGCCGACCACCGAGCAGCCCGAGCAGGCCGGGCTCGTCCTCGTCGCCTTGATCCTGGTGGCGGCGGTGGCCAACCTCAACCTCTCCGTCGCCAACGTCGCTCTCCCCGACATCGGCGCCCACTTCGACGCGTCGCAGACGGCTCTGAACCTCGTCGCCGTGGGCTACTCGCTCGGCTTGGCCGCGTCGGTGCTCTACCTGGGCGCGGTCGGCGACCGCTATGGCCGCAAGCTGATGGCCGTCGCCGGTGTCGTGTTGTCGATCCCCGCCTGTCTGCTGGCCGCCTATGCCCCGACGGTCGAGGTGCTGGTGGCCGCCCGGATCCTGGGCGGCCTCTCGGCGGGCATGGCGTACCCCACCACACTGGCCCTCATCACCGCCCTGTGGTCGGGGCCCGGCCGCACCAAGGCGATCGCGCTGTGGTCGGGCATCGGCGGGGCCATCGCCGCCCTCGGCCCGCTGGCGTCGGGCGCCCTCCTGCAGCACTTCTACTGGGGCTCGGTCTTCCTCATCACGCTGCCGCTCGCGGTCGTGGCGCTGCTGTTGGCCTTGCGCTTCATCCCCGCCCACGTGAACGAGACCACCGAGCCGGTCGACAACCTCGGCGGCGTGCTCTCCGTCGTCTTGGTCGGCAGCCTGGTCCTCGCCATCAACTTCGCGCCTGTTCCCGACAAGGGGACGCTCGTCGTGAGCCTCGCCATCATCACCGTCGCGTCCGCTGCGGCCTTCGTGCTGCGGCAACGGCGGGCACCGAACCCGCTGTACGACCTCCACATCGCCGGTCGCCGCGTCTTCTGGGTCGCCGCGTGCGCCGGCATCGTCGTGTTCGGGTCGCTGATGGCAGCCATGTTCGTCGGCCAGCAGTTCCTGCAGAACGTGCTCGGCTACTCGACGCTCGACGCCGGCGCCGCCATCCTGCCCGGGGCCATCTGCATGGTGCTCGTCGCCCCGCGTTCGGCCAAGCTGGTGGAGGTCCACGGTGCCCGCTTCACCCTGCTCGCCGGTTATGTCTTCGTCTTCCTCGGCTTCCTCACGATGTTCATCCTCTGGACCGAGGACAGCTCCTACTGGGAAGTGGGTTTGGGCTACGCCTTCGTCGGGATCGGCGTCGGACTGGCCGGCACGCCGGCGTCGCACTCGCTCACCGGCTCCGTGCCCGTGCGACGGGCCGGCATGGCGTCGGGCACCGCCGACCTCCAGCGCGACCTCGGCGGGGCCATCATGCAGTCGATCCTCGGCGCCGTGCTCACGGCGGGGTACGCGTCGGCCTTCGCCGCCGCCATCGCGGCATCACCGGAGAGCTCACAGGTCAGCGCCAATGTGGAGTCTGAGCTGACGAAGTCGTTCGCCAGCGCCGCGAATACTGCTCAGCAATATCCGCAGTACGCCCAACAGATCACGGCCGCGGCCAAGTCCTCGTTCCTCGACGGAGCCGACTGGGCCTATGCGACCGGTCTGATCGCCGTGGTCCTCGGGGCCGCGCTCGTGTTCTTCATGTTCCCCGGCAAGGAGGAGGAGCAGGCGGCGCTCGAGAGCTATCACCGGGAAGACGCCCGGCGTTGACCGATTGTTGGCGTCGTAGCCCTTCACCGTTGATCGACGCTCTGCTACTGCGGCAGTCGTACCCAGCACCGGGCCTGACGATTTGGTCACGTGGACCACGTCACGCGCCTTTCGCGTGGCGAGACTGCACGGGGAGATCGACGTGCGCACCGCCGAGGCCGTCTTCGATCGCCTGTCCCCGGCGTGCGACGGGAGCATGCTGATCGTCGACCTCAGCGACGTGCGGTTCCTCGACTCGACCGGTTTGACGCAGCTCGTGCGCCTCCAGCGCATCCGCGGGATCCGGTTGGTCTCGCCCCTCGGCAGTCAGCCGCGCAAGGTCCTCGACCTCACGCATCTGGGCCAGCTCATCCCCACGTTCGACGGCGTCGACGAGGCCGTCACCGACGGCCATCCGGGCCCCCTGGCACCCTGACCGGCGCGGCCGCTCAGTGCGGCTCGGGCGGCCCCTCACCCAGCAGCGAGTCGCGCAGGACCCGCGCCTGTTCGATGCAGTCGTCGGCTCTTCGCTCGTACCGAGCGGCGAGCGAATCCTCCCCGCGCCGGCGAAACCGCGCCGCGAGCCGTCGCGACAGCGACGCCTGTTCCTCGAGGGCGCGCAGGGCGGCGTAGATCGCGTCTTCCACCATCCTCGCCTGCTCCGCCGCCATGGTCTCCTGGGCCAGCACGTGTCCGGTGCGACACCGGAAACGCAGGACCCCACCGCTGTCGTCCTCCCACATGGCACCTCCGCACTGCGGGCATGTCAGCCCGGAGAGCCGCCCCTGCTGATCCTCGGCCCCGGTCGTCTCCTGCTCATCGGACCTCATCGGCACCTCCGGGGTGCCGTCCACCAATCCCTGCGTCGCCGCCACCACTGTCTTGGCCAACTCGTCCGCCGGCACCACGGCATCCGGATGGGCGAAGTGGAGGGCACTGGCCGGCATCTGTGAATAGAGCGCGTCCTCCGGGTCCTGGACGATCGTGAAGCCACCCGCCCGGCGGATCGCCATGAGGCCAGCCGTACCGTCGTCGAGGGTGCCCGACAGGACGACGCCGATGACGCCGGCGCCGTGCGATTCGGCGGCGGACCGGAAGAGAACGTCGATCGACGGCCGGGCCAGATTCTCCTCCGGCCCGTACTCGAGCGCGACCCGGCTCCCGCGCACGACGAGATGGCGATTGGGAGCCGCCACGACGATGCGGCCCGGCACGAGCCTCCCTCCCTCTGCCGCCATCTGGGCCGGCAACGGGCCGCTGCGGCTGAGGATGCGGGCGAGGCGAGAGTCCGTCGAGCGCGTGTGGACAACGACCAGCATGGCGGCGGGAAGATCGCCGGGCAGACCGGCCGCCAGCGTCTGCAGCGCCTCGATGGCGCCGGCCGACCCTCCGACCACGACGAGACCACGGGCGGCGGGCACCGATCGCGTCAGAGCACCCTGGCGACTAGAGCCGCGGTCGCGTCGTGGCGATCAGGAAGTGCTGCCACGTCCGTCTCGTCCGTCGGTGTCCCAGCGCGGAATGCGTTGCGAACCGCTCTTGGCCAGGCCGCGGCTCACGATGTACGCCATGCCGAGCAGCGTGCACAGGAGGCTCACGGCCCAGAGATTGAGCGAGGTGTCGGCCGCCGTGTTGTAGATCACGATGAGCGCCACGACACCGCCGACGGCGGCCCAGAACTCGGTGGAGAAGAACGACGGCTTCGTCTCGGTCACACGCGGTCTCGGCTCGGCTCGCGCCGGCATCTCGGTGTAACGCGGCGCGGCGGGCGGATTCATGGCGTTCGGTTCACGCATCGTCACGGGGGCTCCTCGGGGTGGGAAGGTCGGGTTACGCGTGAACTACCCACCAGGTCCCGGTTGAATCGCTTGTACTCCGCAACCAGTCGGCGGTAGGGCGCGGAAACGACGCGATTTGCCGACAGGAACGAGAGGGATGGCTTCGAGCGCCGTCGGGAGGTACGGGTCGAGACGCGCCGGCCATCCGCGCCGCCTCCTAGCGTTCAGGACGTGCTGCTCCTGGTCCGCCACGGCGAGACCGACTCCAACCGGCGTGGCCATCTCCTCGGGCGCGCCGATCCTCCCTTGACACCGACGGGCTGGGAGCAGGCTCGGACCCTGGCGACCCGACTGCCGCGGCCGGACGTGGTGGTGTCGAGCCCGCTCCTGCGGGCCCGCCAGACCGCCGCCGTGTTCGGCGGCGAGGTGCGCGTCGACGAGCGCTGGATCGAGCTCGACTACGGCCCCTACGACGACGGCCCGGCCGACGCCCTTCCGTCGTCGCTGTGGGCGCAGTGGCGGACCGACCCGACCTTCACTCCGCCCGGCATCGAGACGCACGCCGAGCTGGCGGGCCGGGTGCGGGCGGCGTGCGAGGACCTCTCACCGTTGGCGCGGTCAGCCGTCGTGGTCGTCGTCACCCACGTCAGCCCCATCAAGGCGGCGCTGGCGTGGGCGCTCGACGTCAGCGAGCACATCGTGTGGCGCATGTTCGTGGAGGACGCCAGCGTCACCCGCATCGACGTGGCGCCCCACGGCCCGGTCGTCCGTTGGTTCAACCGCGGAGGGCCCTGAATCCCGGAGGGCGGCGAAGAAGCGACGGGCCGTGTCATCCCACGTGGGCAGCGTCGAGCCGCGCCGGCGTGCGCCATCGGCGAGATGGCGGCGCCACTCGACATCGCGCGCCACGTGCTCGAGGGCGCCGGCCAGTGCGCTGATGTCGTGCGGCTCCACGAGGCAGCCGTCCACGCCGTCGGTGACGAACTGCTCCGTGTGGGGAAGACGCCAACCCACGACGGGGAGTCCCATGGCGAGCGCTTCGGCGCACGCCGTCCCGTACGACTCGGCCGCACTCGAGGCCACGTAGACATCAGCACGGGCGTAGACGTCGACGACCCGACCGTGGTCGACGGCGCCGTACACGACGACCCGATCACGAAGCCCGGGCTCGTCGAGCTTCACGCGGACGCGCCTGGCGTAGCGCGTGTCGACGTCGTCGCGCCCGACGAGGTACAGCGACGCCACGTCGGCAGGCAGCCGTTCGAACGCGTCGAGAAGTTCGAGGATGCCCTTGTTCGGGAGCCAGTTGGCGACGCTCAGGAACACGACAGGCGCACCCGAGCGGCGTGGCAAGGACGGTGTCGGTCGCAGTTCGCAGCCCGGCTCGGCGAGCCGCACCCGGCGGCGGGGAATGCCGATGTCACGGACCAGGTCGTCGATCTCCCGGCGGCTCACGGCGACCACCACGTCGCAGCGTCGGTAGACGAAGGCGTCGAGCCGCCGACGGAGTCCCCGCACGAGCCAGCCGCCGTCGACACCGCCGGGTCGTTGGTGCACCGCCGCGACCCATCGGGGCGGCCGGCGGGCGTACACCCACGGGACCAGCCGCCAGGCGGCGATGCTGTCGATCACAAGGACATCGGCGCGGGGCGGGCGTCGCCACACGGAGACCGGGACGATGCGCATCGCCACGCCGTACGACGGCGCCGCCTCCGCCATCCGTCGTTGGTAGAGGTGGCCGCCGGACAGTCCCTCGGGTGAGCCCCGGGTGAGGACGACGGCGCGGAGCACCGGCGGGCTCGCGGGAGCCGTCAGGTGAGGTGTTCCGAGACGCCGCCGAAGGCGTCAGGGTTCTCGTAGACGCGCACCGTCAGCGTTTCCACGCCCATCGGCCGGAGCTCGTCGGCGATGGTGCGGTGCGCCCACGCCGCGAAGACCTCCACCGTGACCGCTTCGGCGTCGGCGGGCCGGATCACCTCGAGGTTCTGGTCACGGACGACCCCGTCGATGCGCTGGAGCACGGCGTCGAGGACGTCGAGATCGCACACCATGCCGCGGTCGTCGAGCTTCTCCCGCTCGGCCACCACCTCCAACCGGTACTGGTGCTCGTGCAGCACACCCTCGGGTCCGGGCATGCCCGGCATCACGTGCTGCGCCGGGAACTCGATCGCCGTACCGACCTGGAACATGTCTCAGTTGTACCCGAGCGCGACGTGCAGCAATCCAGGCCGGCCGGCATCGATGGCAGCGAAGGCGGCGCCCGCCTGCTCGAACGGCACGGTGTCGGTGGCCAGCCGGTCCAGCGGGAGGTCGGTGAGGAGCCGGGCCGCCGCCTGGCGCCGACGGGCTCGGTCCCATGTGCTGGTCAACGCGGCCGGGATGGTGGAGACCTGCGTGCTGCGGATGGTGAGGCGACGGCGGTGGAAGCGATCGCCCAACGGAACGACCACGTCCTGGGCCCCGTACCACGAGGCCACCAGCGCCGTGCCCTCGTGGGCGAGGAGCTGCAGGGCACCGGCCAGCGCGGCCGGGTTCCCGGAGGCCTCGACGAGGAGCGGGACACCCTGTGGTCGACCGGCGTCGGACACGGCGCCGAGTGCGCCCTCGGGGGTCACCGCGGTGAGGCCGGCCGCCGCCGCCACCTCGCGCCGCCACACCTGGGGCTCGACGCCGATGACGCGGGCGCCGGCTCGCCCCAGCAGCATCGAGGTGAGCAGTCCGAGCACGCCCATGCCGACGACGACCACCGTCTGGTCGAAAACCGGCCCGGCGTCGAGCGTGACCTGGAGCGCCGTCTCGACGAACGGCAGCATCGTCGCCACTCTCGGATCGACGGAGGGGAGGTCGATCAGGTCGGCCGCGTCGACCACGAAGCGGTCCTGGTGGGGATGGAACACGAACACGAGGTCGCCCTCCTGGTGGCCGTCGGCCCGGCTCGCTTCGACGTGGCCCACGCAGCTGTAGCCGTACGGGAACGGGTAGCGGAAGGTGCCTCCGAGGGCGCCGATCGACTCGTCCAGTACCATCTCCGGGTCGAGCTGGCCCCGGTAGGCCAGCATCTCGCTACCGGCGCTGATGCCCGAGAACGCGGTGCGCACGAGTACGGCACCATCCCGCAGCGGAGGCAGCGATACCGCACGGATCTCCACCGCACGAGGGCCGACGAACCACAACGCTCGGCCCTCCGACGTCACTCGCCGCAGTATGGCGGACGCGGTCGACGGGGTACAGGGCCGTCGGATGACCAGCGCTGCCGTCAGCGTGCGCCTCCCGACGCCCTACGGCGTCTTCGACGCGCACGCCTTCGAGCGGCCGTCCGGGTTCGTGTACGTCGCCCTCGTGATCGGCGCCGTGCACGACGCCGACGGCGTGCTCGTGCGCGTGCACTCGGAGTGCTTCACCGGCGATGTGCTCGGCTCGTTGCGGTGCGACTGCGGTGTGCAACTCCGCCAGAGCCTGCGGATGATCGCCGCCGAGGGCCAGGGCGTCCTCGTCTACGCCACTGGTCACGAAGGCCGCGGCATCGGGCTCGTCAACAAACTCCGCGCCTATCTGCGGCAGGACGCGGGGGCCGACACCGTGGATGCCAACCACGCCCTCGGGCTCCCGGCCGACCTCCGCCGGTACGACGACGCCGCCGCCGTGATCGCGACGCTCGGTGTGCGGTCGGTCCGCCTCCTCACCAACAACCCGCACAAGGTCCGGAGTCTGCGCGCCGCTGGCGTCGTGATCGACGACGTCGTGCCGTTGGCGACCGCACCCCACCACCGCAACGCCGGCTACCTGTCCACCAAAGCGGCCCGCATGGCGCACCGCCAGCCCGCCGGCCCGCCGCTCGAGGCCACCCCGGGCGTCGCCGTGGACGTGCTCGGGTTGCTGGGTTCGACCCGTCTCCCCGACGACCGCCCCAAGGTCGTCCTCAAATACGCCCAGTCGATCGACGGGCGAATCAGCACGGCCAGCGGCGACGCCCGCTGGATCAGCGGTGAGCCGGAGCGACGGGTCTCGCACGCGCTGCGGGCGTCGTGCGACGGCGTGCTCGTCGGTGTGGGCACCGTGGTGCAGGATGACCCGCAGCTGACCGTGCGCATGGTGCCGGGTGCGTCCCCGACGCGTGTCGTGCTCGACAGCACGCTCCGGCTCCCGCCGGATGCGCGCGTGCTCGATGACGATGCGACCACGATCATCGTGACGACCGAGCGCTCCGACCCCGAGCGCCGCAGCGAGATGCGCCGCCGCGGCGTGGCCGTCGAGGTCGCGGCCACCGAGCACGGCCGGGTATCGCTCCCCGACGCCCTAGGCCGCCTGCGGTCACTGGGCCTCGAGGTGCTGATGGTGGAAGGCGGGGCCGAGGTGATCACCGGCCTGTTGCACGCCGGCTTGGTGGACCGGCTCGTCGTCGCCGTCGCCCCCATCGTCATCGGCGCGGGGACCTCGGCCGTGGAAGCTCTCGGCGTCACTCGCATCGGCGACGCCATCCGCCTGTGCAACCGGTCGATCGTGCCTGTCGGCGACGACGTTTTGTTGGCGTGGGACGTCACCCCGGACGCGCCACCGCCGATGTGACGGAAACGAACCTCTGCGGTTCAGAACCG
>DASXAI010000405.1:0-8176 GCA_036406775.1 Acidimicrobiales bacterium | reverse complement strand
GGTAGGAGAGATAGGCGTCGAGCGCCCCCGACTCGCGCCCGATGCTGGCTACGGCCGAGGTGGCGGCGGCCACGCCGGCGACGACGATCCCGGGCCACACCGAGTCGGACAGCGCGGCCTGTACTGCGCCGAAGGCGGCGGTCAACAGTCCGCCGACGAGCAGCAGGACCTGCTGACGGCGATGCCTGTTCTGCTCCAGTCCCACAGCCAGGCTACACTCCTGGTACACCGGCACCAACACCTCCTCCAGGTCCCGCAGCTCAATCGTCAACGACAGCCAACGCGCCACTGCGTCATCCACGGTGATCGACGCGTTCGTCGCCGGGTCGACCAGGGGGTGGTCCGTGCCGCGTGAAGCCACCAGCTTCGGCAGCCTCCGGAACAAGGCGATCGTCATGCCCAGATTGAGACACGCCGGGAGCCGGCTGCGCAACCAGATGGGCGCGTCATGGCCGGATCAGTTCGATCTCGCACGTCCCTCGTGACGCGCCGGCGAGACGGGCGTCGGCGGTGAGGAGAGTGACGTTCAGAACCTCGGCGAGCGCGACGTAGGCCGCGTCGTAGACGGTGAAGTTGCCGCGCCGGGCCCAGCATCGCGTGAGCAGCGTGCGATGAGGCACGCGTTCCATGCGGAGCGCCCGGAGGTCTTCGACCGCAAGCTGAGCACGGCGCTCGTCGAGGTCGCCCGCCGCCGCGAGCCGACGCCACGCCGATACCACCTCGAGATCGATCAGGTGGGGGGCGATGAGCCGCTGACCGCGCAGCCGACCGCGCACCCGGTCCCCGTCGGCACCGTCATCCGCGAGCGCGGTGACGAGCACGCTGGCGTCGACGACGATCAACGGCCGTCGCGATCGGACCGAACCGCCTTCACCGACTTCGCCAGGGGCGCCCGTCCACCGGCACGCCCGCCGGCGAGGTCGAGGACCTCCTCGAGGGTGGGTGTGTGGGCGTCTTCGACCAGGCGGCCGAGGAGATACTCCTGGAGCGACATACCGGCGGCGGCCGCTCGCCGGCGGAGTGTCAGGTGCACATCATCGGGCACGTCCTTGACCTGGATACTCGGCAGGGACGTCACACTACTCCTGTTGGCGCCATTCTGGCGCCAACGGCGTCGGTTTGGCGCCGCCCTCAGGCGGTGTGAACCCGGTCAGGTCGGGATCGCCTGGCCGTTCTGCGCGGCCCAGAGGCCCTGGGCCTCCTCCCAGCTGATGACGGCGATCGGCGTGCCGTCCTCCTGGATGAACTGGATGGGCCCGAGGAAGGTCATATAGAATTGGCCGCCCTCCACGAAATAGGTCCGATCGTGGCGCGCATTGCAGGGCTCGTATCCGTACGCGGGCGCGACCGCCGTGACGCCGCCCGCGCTCTCGCCTCCCTGCACCTCCATCACGCCCGACGTCAGGTAGTACTCGCCCGGGCCCATGTGGATGTGGCGAGCGAACGACGACCCGGTCGGGCAGTCGAACATCGCCGTCCATCCCCCCATCTCCGGGGAGACGTTCAACAGCTTCCACATGACGCCACCCTCACTGAACGCCTCTGGAAACGGCTGCCAGACCAAGTCGTCGGTGTGGGTGTAGTCCTGCGGCAGCTTGGCCTTCATCGTCGTCGTGTCCCGGCTGCGACCTGCCACGCTCATGCGAACCCCCTTCGCCGTGGAGTGGTCAGCGGCGACGGTACCACCGCGCCCAGGACGACTTCGTCAGTTGTCCCGCCGGACACGGACTCGTAGGATCCGGGCGTGCGGACCAGCCGCATCTTGTCCGCCGGGAAGGGCTTCAGGCCCACTGGTCGAGTTGCGGTACCCGGCTTCGCTTGACTGCGCCCATCGATCTGTTGCGACTGACGACGGCGGAGCGCGCTGACGCGTTCGTGCGGTCGGCGTGCTCGTCGGATCCTCGCGTTGCGCTTGCGCTGGTTGCGGCCGACCCCGCCATCGCGTCGGCTAGCTCGGCGGCGGGGCTGTGCGCGGGTGAGTCCGTCGGCCGCCTCGACCCGGGCGAGCCGCTCGCGCCGCTCGGTTGGCCGCCGCTGCTGTACTCGACGTTCTCGCGCCTGGTTCGCGTCTCACCTCGCCACGCGCCGGGCGTCCGGTCGTGCGTTGCGACTCTCCTCGAATGGGGCGCCGATCCATCGGCGATCGTCGAGGTCGCGGACGGCGCGACCGGTGCCGATGTCGGACACCGCCTGGCTCCCATCTACGGCGCGGTCGGCGTGAACAACGATCTCGAGGTGACGCGAGCGCTGCTCGCCGCAGGAGCGGATCCCGACGAGGGCCTCGGGCCGGCCGATCCCGATGATCCCGACACGGGCTGGGGAAGCGAAGCGCTGTACCACGGCTGCGAGTTCGCCGATGCCGCCTGCCTCGTCGCGCTGCTCGATGCCCGCCCCCATCCGGTCCGCGTGTCGTACTGCCTCGGCCGCGCCCTCGACCACCCGTGGCCCGAGCATTGTCTGGCGTTCCTCGACCACGGCGCCGACCCCAACTTCCGCGTGCCCTGGCAGGCGCGGCGCACCCACTTGCACAAGGCGGCGGCCAATGGTCGGGCCACTGTCGTCGCCAAGATGCTGGACGTCGGAGCGGACCCCACGCTCGTAGACGACCACGGCCGCTCCGCGCTCACGCTGGCCGTGCGCGCCGGCCACGACGACATCGCGGCGATGTTGCTCGACGCCGGCGCCGACCCGGCCACGGTCTCCGACGACGACGACCGCGTCGGGCGGGCCGGGCTCGACGGCGAGACGCTCTACCGGGCCGCCCGCCGCGGCGACACCGCCGCCATCCGTCGGGCCCTGGCCGCCGGATTCGACCCGAACGCACACGCGGGCGACGACGCCATGCCGTTGGTGCACGGCGCCGCGCTCGCCGGCCAAGCTGACGTCGTGCGGCTCCTGCTCGACGCCGGCGCCGATCCCAACGTCATTGGCCCGTACGGGTCAAACGCAATCGGCGCCGCCAGATGGGGTTCGGTGAACATCTTCAACGCCGAGGGCGGTCCCGCGGCGCGCCCGGTGACCGACATCGATCAGACGGGCTACGTCGAGACGGTCGAACTCTTGCTCGCCGCCGGAGCCGACGTCCCCGACGGCACGGCAGGAAGCGACGAAATCCGCGCCCTTCTCGTCACGCCTGACGGCCAAATGCCTGACTAGCGCGACCGTCGGTGTGCGGCGGTATCGCTGACGCCAGCACGGGATATCGGTACCGTCATTCGATGGATTGGGGTCCACCAACGGCGCTGCGGCCACCCCTGCCGCCGCCGCAGGACGACCCCGACTGGCCGGCACCGGCGGTCACCACGATCGCGTGGCCGGCGCCGTCATCGGAACGGAGCCGGCGCGCGTTGCGGTTCCGGGCCGACATCGAAGGGCTACGCGCCGTCGCCGTCATCCTGGTCCTCGCCTACCACGCCGAGCTGGGTCCGTTCCCGGGCGGGTTCGTCGGCGTCGACGTGTTCTTCGTCGTGTCCGGCTTCCTGATCACGTCGCTCCTGCTGGACGAGCTCCAGAGCACCGGATACATCACGCTGCGCCGGTTCTGGGCCCGCCGGGCCCGCCGGCTGCTGCCCGCAGCGTCGCTTGTCATCGTGGCGACGGTCGTCGCGGCGGTGATGATCCTCGATCCGTTGACGGCCGATGACGTTGCCCACGACGCCGTCGCCGCCGCCCTCTTCGTCATCAACATCGTGCTGGCCCGGCGCCAGACCGACTACCTGACCGGCAACCTGGCGCCGTCACCGCTCCAGCACTTCTGGTCCCTCGCCGTGGAGGAGCAGTTCTACCTGTTCTGGCCGGTGCTCCTGCAGCTGTTGGCCGGCTACCGGCGCCGGCCGCGGGCGGTCGTGACCGCCATCGTCGTCGTGGCGTGGCCGTTGTCGTACTGGGCGTGCGTGAGCCTCACCCGGACGAACCAGCCGTGGGCGTTCTACAGCCTGCCGACACGGGCGTGGGAGTTGCTGACGGGCGTCGTGCTGGCGCTGGCCGCCGGCCTCCTCGCGAGGGTGCCGGGATTGTTCCGCTCGGTCGTCGGGTGGGCCGGACTGGTCGCGATCGTCGTCGCCGCGGTCGACTACTCGGCGACGACGATCTTCCCCGGTCCCGGCGCGCTGCTGCCGGTGCTCGGGACGATGGCCGTCGTGGCGGCGGGGCCGTCGGCGCCCGGGGGTCCCATCGCCCTGCTCCGGCGGCCCGTCCTCACGTGGACCGGCGCCCGCTCGTACAGCATCTACCTCTGGCATTGGCCCGCCCTCGTCTTCGCCGCGGCCTACTTCGGCCCGCTGCCGGCGGGGGCGCGCCTCGCCGTCGTCCTCGCGTCGGTGGTCGTCGCCGCCGTCACCTTCGCCGTCCTGGAGAACCCGGTCCGCCACGCGCGCTGGCTCGCCGCCCCGGCCCACCGGGGCCTCGTCCTCGGGGGCGGCCTCGTCGCCATCGCCGTCACGACGGCGATGGTCGCGCTGGCGTCGTCGCCGTCCCTCGCCGGCGCCGGCGGCGGCCCGGCGGTGGTCGTGGCTCCACGGCCCCCACCCGCTCCCATCGCGTCGGTACCGACCTCGGCGCCACCCCCCTCATCGGGGCCCGACTCGACCTCGGCCCCCGCGGTCACCGCCGCCGTCGTCGCCGCCTCGCCACCCACGACGACCGTGGCGCCCGCCGCCGCGCCACCGCCGGCCGCCCCCGGCCCGGAGGAGCTCGCCGCCCGCAACGAGCCGCTCCTGGAGGCGGGCCTCGCAACCGAAAAGCTGCCCGTCGACGTGCAGCCGTCGGTGAGAGGGGCGCGCACCGACGTCCCTGGTGTCGACCACGACGGCTGCAACCTCGACGCGACCGTGACGACACCCGGTCCGTGCACCTTCGGCGACGCCTCGTCGACCACGACGATCGTCATCTTCGGTGACTCCCACGCCGCCCAGTGGTTCCCGGCGCTCGACGCCATCGCCACGCAGCACCACTGGCGCCTGCTCGTCATGACCAAGAAGGGCTGCCCGAGCGCCGACATCGCCGTCTTCAGCCCGATGGTCGACCGCGAGCTGCGGGAGTGCGACGCGTGGCGGACCAACGTCGTCGGCCGGCTCGCCGGCGAGCATCCCAGCCTGATCATCATGTCGTCGTTCCGCTACGCGCGGCAGATGGGCGCCTGGAGCGGCGTCGAGCCGAACGAGGCGTGGCGGCGCGGGCTGACGGCGACCCTCGACTCCTTCGCACCTCTCGGCGCCAAGCTCCTCGTGCTCGGAGACACGCCGACGCCCGCCCAGGACGTCCCGTCGTGCGTCGCCGGTCACCTCAACCACGTCTCGGCCTGCGCGGCCGACCGCACCGACGCCGTGCGCGACGACCGCCTCGGCGTCGAGCGGGACGTGGCGGCAGCGCACGGTGCCACCTTCGTCCCGACCAGCGATTGGCTGTGCACGGCGACCGCGTGCCCGGTGATCGCGGACGACCTGTTCCTGTACCGCGACAACAACCACATCACGGCGACGGCCGCGACGTGGCTGGCTCCGCTGCTCGACGCGGCGGTGACGCCGGTGTTGGTGCCTCCGCCGGCCGCCGCGCCCGCACCTACCGCCCCGCCCACTCCGTCGACGACGGCCCCCGTGGTCGTGACGACCGCGGCGCCGCCGGTGGCGACCACGGTGCCGCCCGCCAGCGCGCCTCCGCCCACGACCGCAGCCCCGCCCCCGCCGTGCGCGCTGAGCTTCGTCGCAGATTCGGTCGGTGCGGGCCTGCTGGGCCACGGCCTGGGCGACACCCTCGGCGCCCTCGGGTGCCAACTGGTGTGGAAGCAGGCGATCGGCGGCCTCGACATCGGCGCCGGGACCCGGTCACTGGCCGCGGCAGCGGACGAGCCGACCAACGCCGTGCTCGTGATGCTCGGCTTCCACAACGCCCGCTCCGAGGTGGGCAGCGGCCGGTTCCCGGACCGCATCGACGCGATCGTGCAGGCGGCGGGCAACCGGCTGGTCATCTGGCCGCTGCCGGCGCCGACGAACGAGTGCTCCTCGGGGTACAAGCAGGCGCTGCAGGAGGCCGACGCGCAGCTGCAGGCGGCCCAGCAGCGATGGCCGAACCTCGTGCTCATCGACTACCCGACGTTCCTCGCCGCCCATCCCGAGTACTCCAACCACGACTGCCCGCACCTGCTGCCCGCCGGCTACGAGGCCACGGCGGCCTGGCTCGCCGGCGAGGTGCGCCAAGCGGTCAGCGCGTCGTCACGACCTTGAGGGCTCGGGTTGCGTGTCAGCGTCGCACCGGGTAGCGGAGATGCAGCGCTCGGGCGCCTTGGACCACGACCGGGTTCTCGAGCATGACATGGTCGCCGACGAGCTCGCCGAAGTAACGGACGCCTCGGCCGAACAGGACCGGCACCTGGCTGAGGCAGAGCTCGTCGACGAGGCCGAGGTTCACGGCCTGCTGGATGATGTCGGCGCTGGCGATCGTCACGAACTTGTCGCCGGCGATCTCCTTCGCCGTCGCGATTCCCTCCTCGACGCTGGCGGTGAAGGTGGTCCGCGGGAACCGCTCGACGGCGTCCTCGGGCGGCGGCCGGTGGGTCACGACGACCACGGGCGCCCCGACAGGATGGTTGTCGCCCCAGCCATCGGTCTGGTCGAACAACCGACGGCCGGCGACCAGCGCGCCGCAGCCTGAGATGAGCTCCCGGAGCATCACGACGCTGGCGGCGTCGACCGAGAAGCTCATGCTCTCCTGCGCGCTCGGCACCACGACGTCGCCCGTCCAGTACCACTCGAACAACTCGGCCGGGTTGTCGTCGGGCTGGGCGACGAAGCCATCCAGCGACATGCACATGTGGGTCAGCACCTTGGCCATGCCCGATACGACTCCGGTCGCGCCGCCGACTCATCGGTCGACTCTCGTTTACAGTCGAGGCATCACCGTCTCGGTCAACGTCCAGACTGTTCACCCCCGCCGGCTGGCCGCGGTGCGGCGAGAGGTCGCGCCAGGCCAGGTCGGCTCGGCATGGGGGCCCGCGGTGGGCCAGGTCTGGGACTTCATTCGCAGCCAGCCCGGGCTGTGGACCGACGGGCACAACATCTTCGTCTACCACGACGCGAGGCAACCGGGCGGGCCGTTGCTGTGCGACTTCGGCGTCGAAGTCACGCGCAACTTTGAGCCTGCGGGCGAGGTGCACGCAACCGAAACGCCGGGTGGTGAAGCGGCCGTAGCCATCCACCGTGGGGCGTACGACCGGATGCACGAGGCGTACAACGCGATCGACGAATGGATGACGACGAACGGCCGGGAGTCGGCCGGACACTCATGGGAGATCTACGGAGACCCGACGCCGGATCCGGCCGACACCGAGACGACGGTCGTGCGGCTTCTGAAGTAGGAGCGGGGGCTGCTACGAGTTGTCGACCAACTCGAGGACCTCGGCGAACTCGATCTGCGGTCGAACGCCGTACAGACCCGTCACGCGCTCCAAGAGTTCGTCAGAGAAGAACTGCCGAGCGGCGTCCTCCGATTCCCAGACGTAGACATTCGTCGCTCGGTTCTTCTTCTCGCCGAGGGTGAAGAACTTGTTGCGCAGACTCGCCATGCCTTGGAACATCGGGCTCGCTTCGGCCGCGACCTTGCGTACCCGCTCCTCGTCGAGGCGGTCAGAGTCGAACGTCACGAATACAGCAATCATGTCAACCTCCCGTCGTCACTGCTGGTGTGGATGCGGCGAGCAGCGCGCGCAGTTCCCCGACGGCCGCAATCGCAGTCTCATCGTCGGCCGCACACGGGATCACGTTGAAGGCCGAGCAACCGGCCTCGATGTAGGAGTACAAGAACTCCCCGACATCTTCAGGCGTCCCGTACGGCGAGTACCGTTCGAATGGCTCGAAGGGTATCTGATAGAAGCGCTGCATCTGCGGGGCGAGTTGCTCACGGGCGGTCTCGCGTGTCGAGGCGAACCCGCACCAGACGTTGAGCGCATGTTCGAACCGGCTCGCGTCCTTGTCAACCGCCGCTGCCTCCGACGCAATCTGGTCGCGGACGGCGGAGTACCGGCGCGGCGACACCCAGATCCCGAGCCAGCCGTCACCCAGCCGGGCGGCGCGGCTGATCGCCGCACCAGATCGACCGCCGACGACGAGAGGTATCGGCGGAGACGGAGCCGGCACGATCAGCGCGTCCCCCAGCGCGAAGAACTCACCGTCGAAGGTGACCG
>DASXAI010000404.1:0-3646 GCA_036406775.1 Acidimicrobiales bacterium | reverse complement strand
AGGGCCAGGGCGACATCTCCTCCCACTCGCCGAAGCACAGGCCGAGGCGGGCGGGCTGACCGAAGCAGCTCTTCGTGGTGGTGCCGGCGTGCTGGCGCCCGATGTTGCGCAGGCACAGGGCGACGGCCCGTCCGATCGTGCGCGAGCCGCGGCCCGTGGCGCCGCCCATACAGCTGTACCCGTACTCGATGCCGGCGCGGTCACGTGATGGCCCGTTCACCATCAACATCGGGAAGGCGCTGCCCGTCGTGGCCCCGACGCCGTAGAGGTTGAAGGCGGGCTCGCAGATCGCCTCGATGGCGGCGATCACAAACGGGAGGTGCTCGGGCCCGCAGCCGGCCATCGCGGCGTTGACGGCGATGTGCTCCACCGTCGCCTGCCCGCCGTCGGGATGCATCACCTCGGCCACCACGTGATCGGGTGGGAACGGCGTGGCCCCGAGCAGCTCGCGCACGCGGGCCTCGGTGGGCGGCAACAGCGGGAGACCGTCGCCCCAGCCCTCGGTGAGCGAGAGTTCGTACAGGGCCAGCGGGTCGGCCGGTACCTCCCGGCGCTCGCTCGCCAGCTCGACGTCGGTCACGACTGCACGCCGAGGGCGTCGAGGAGCTTCGGGTAGTACGCGCGCGCGATCTCGCGGACGTCGTCGGCCGGCTTGTCCTCGATCGGGTACGGCAGCACCAGGATCTTGAGGTCGGGCCGCTGATTGTGGGCAGCCATACGACCCGCCAGGTCCTCGAACACGCCCGTCACCACGGCGACGGCCGGCAGGCCTCGTGCTTCGAGCTTGACGGTGGAGAGCACACTGCCCGCCGTGCACGAGCCTCAGTTGCCGAGGCCGACGACGCCGCAGTCGATGAGTCGCGACCACTCCTCGATGTCGGACCGCAGCTCGGCCTCGCTGCGCCGGGACGTGTCGTCGCGGCTGCGTTCGATCCAGAACGTGCTCGGTATGGCGCCGTCGGCCTTGAGCAACTGCTCCCACTCGTCGATCACCGTGAGGTACGAGATCCACGCGTAGTCGACCTCGAGCCCCACCCGGAGCCCGGCGAGGGGCTGGTTCACCTGGAGCGCGCCGCCCGTCGCTTCCTCGACCGGGCGCGGCGCGACCGGGGACAGGATCGTCCACGTCGCAGCCATCGCCGTGACCTTAGAACGTCACCCTGCCTCGCGTGCCACTCGGTCCCAGAACGCGCTCCACGACGGGAAGGCGTCGGGTAGCTGGTGCGTGGTGAGAGCGCTGCGGTTGCCTTCGACGCCGGCGCCGGGCGACGGGCGCGTGAGGGCGTCGACGATGTACCACCGGTGGAAGCGTCGCCGCTCGAAGTACCACTCGCCGTCGACACGCCGGTAGTCGTCCCAGTACTGGAGCATGCCCTGGACCCACTCGCCTTCGCCTGGATGGTCGAGCTCGTCGTGGCAGTAGACGATGCCGTGAGCGTGGTCGGCGTCGTCGAAATCGACGATGTGGTTGCCGACGAAGTGCACCGACGCGCCCATCTGGCTCATCGTGGCGGTGAACCAGCGCTTGAGCGCCTCGCGCCCCGTCTCGTCGCGGCCGACGCGCACGTCGGGCACGAACAGCTCGACCATGGCGTCCATGTCGCGTGAGTCGAGGCACAGCCCGTACCGATGGGGCAGTTGCTGGATCGCCGCCAGCGACTCCATGCGGTCGAGCCGCTCCTCGACGCTTCCCGGCGTCCACGTTCCCAGTCGTGACATCGCGCCCCCTTCGTCGCTGTGACCCCCGTTCTCTATCCTGCGCCCATGCATGCGGGCCAGTCCCACGACGTCCAGCAGGCGATGCGCGACGCCGCTCGCGTGTCGGCGCACGGCAGCCGATGGTTGTTGCTCCTGCGCAGTCCGTACGGCAAGGCGTTCGACCGGGCCGTGGTGCGCTGGACCGGTTGGTCGCTGATCACGTGGGCGTTCGCACGGGCCGGGGGCCATCCGTACACGCCGTCGTTGCTGCTCCAGACCATCGGCCGGCGCTCAGGCCGGATCCGCTCCAGCGTCCTGCCGTACTTCGCCGTCGGCGACGACCTCGTCGTGTGCGGTTCGAAGGGTGGCGGCCCGCTCGATCCGCTGTGGGCCGAGAACCTCCGGGCCGACGGCAACTGCTGGTTGTGGATCAACCGCCGCCTCGTGCCGGCGTGGGGCCACGAGGCCGTGGGCGACGAGCGCGTCGCGCTCTATCCCGTGCTGGCGGCACTGCATCCGGGACTCGACGATTACCAGCGGCGAGCCGGTGCCTACGGGCGGGACGTGCCGCTCCTGGTGCTGCGGCCCAAGAGCCCGGTTCCGGCCGGCGTCAGTCCGGCTCGTACTCGAAGCTGAACTCGCCCACCCACACGACGTCGCCGGGGCGGGCGCCGGCCTTGGCCAGGGCCCGGTCGACGCCGAGCCGCTTCAGGCGGGCGTCGGCGTAGGCGAGAGCCTCGCGGTTGGTGAGGTCGGAGAGGGCGACGGCCCGTTCCGCGGCACGCCCGTGCACCCGGAACTCGCCGTCGCCCGTGCGCTCCACCGTGACGCCCTCGGGCGCGGGGCGGTGGATCACGAAGCCTTCGGTGACGGGCTCGTCGGCGCGCGCTTCGGCCACGAGCTGGGCCAGGGCGCCGGTGAGATCGGCCAGGCCCTCGCCCGTGACGGCCGAGACCCGGCGGCCGCTCCAGTCGGCGTCGTCGGCCACGTCGGCCTTGGTGCCCACCACGAGTCGGGGGCGGTCCAGGAGGTCGGGACGGTAGGCGCCGAGCTCGCGGAGCAGCACGCGCTCCTGGTCGTGCGGATCAGGGCCGTCGAGGGGCGCCAGGTCCACCATCACGCACAGGGCGCGGGCCCGCTCCACGTGGCGGAGGAACTGGTGACCGAGGCCGCGGCCGGTGCTGGCGCCCTCGATGAGGCCGGGGATGTCGGCCACCACGAACTCGGCGTCGTCGAGGCGAACCACGCCCAGGTGGGGCTCCAGGGTGGTGAACGGGTAGTCGGCGATCTTGGGCTTGGCCGCCGAGATGCGGCTGATCAGGGTGCTCTTTCCGGCGTTGGGGAAGCCGACGAGGGCCACGTCGGCCATCAGCTTCAGCTCGAGCTTCAGCCAGCGCTCCTCGCCGGGCTCGCCCTGCTCGGCGAAGCTCGGCGCCCGGCGCCGATTGGTGAGGAAGCGAGCGTTGCCCCGGCCGCCCCGGCCGCCGGCGGCGGCCTTCCACCGGTCGCCGTGGTGCACGAGATCGGCGAGCACCTCGCCCGTGTACAGGTCGCGAGCGACGGTGCCCTCCGGCACGGCCACCAGCAGGTCGTCGCCCGAGGCCCCGTGCTGGTCCTTGCCCTTGCCGTGGGCGCCGCTGCGGGCCCGCCGGTGGGGATGGTCGCGGAACGGGAGGAGCGACGCCACGTTGCGGTCGGCCACGAGCCACACGTCGCCGCCGTGACCGCCGTCGCCCCCATTGGGGCCGCCCTTGGTGACCGGGCCCTCGCGCCGGAACGAAACGACGCCGGCACCGCCGTCGCCGCCGCGCACGTTCAGTTGGGCCTCGTCGACGAATCCGGCCATGGAGCCGTTCCAGGCTACCGACGGGTGCCTCGGTGACCGTCCGTGCCCGTGCCTCTCGGCGTGACAGCCTCCGAGGCGGGCACGCAACGGGGCACAATTCGC
>DASXAI010000403.1:0-2594 GCA_036406775.1 Acidimicrobiales bacterium | reverse complement strand
CGGGACCGCCGCTGGCCTCGAACGTCGACTACGTGGCGGCCGACATCCGGCCCAGCCTCGCCGTCGCCCGGCTCGGTGCGGGCGGCCGGGCGTGCATCTACTCGATGGTGCAGACCGACGTCGTGGTCGATCTGATGGGGTGGTTCGACGCCGCCGCCACCGCCCGGCCTGTCGCCCAGAGCCCGGTGCGGCTCCTCGACACGCGGACCTCGGGCCGAGTCGCCGGCGGGACCGCCATCGGGTTCGCCGCCGCGCCGGCCGGGACGCCAGGCGTCATCCTCAACGTGACGGGTGTCGACGCCACCGCACCGGGGTTCCTCACCGTGTGGCCGGCCGCCGCCGACGGCTCGTGCGACCCCGCCGCGCGTCCGGCGACCTCGAACGTGAACGTGACCGGCCGCGAGCCCGTGGCCAACGCTGTCATGGTGCGCACCGGCGGCCAGGGCCGCGTGTGCGTGTTCTCGTTCAGCGACGCCCACATCGTGGTGGATCTCGACGGCACGTTCGCGGTGGCTGCCAGCAGCACATTGCAGGCCGCTACGCCGCGGCGCGTTCTCGACACGCGCAACGGCGCAGGCGTGGTGCCCGCGGGCGGCACCGTGCCGATCGTCGTCGGCGGGGGCGCCACGGGTGCGGTGCTCACGGTGACGGCGGTACAGCCCGACGACCGCGGCTTCCTCACGGTGTGGCCCGCCGCGCCCGACGGATCGTGCCAGGCCACCGCCCGCCCGCTGGCGTCGAACCTGAACTATTCCACCGGGCAGGTGGTGGCGAACCTCGCGGTCACGAGCGTCGGCGGCGCCGGCCGGGTGTGCGTCTACACCCTCGCCGCCGCCCACGTCGTCGCCGACCTCGCCGCCACCATCACCTGAGGTCGATCACGCCGTCGCTGACCACCACGAGGCCGTCGGCCACCAACCCGGCGAGCACGCGGGCGGCCCGATCGGCGTCATCCGGCCACCCCATCGCGACCGGCACTTCGGAAACGAGCACGGGCGCTCGCCGCAGGGCGGCCACCAGCCGGCCCCGCCCGGCCCGGTCGGATCCGGCGAACGGCGACTGAGGGCCGCTGACGTGGGCCGATCCCACGGCCGGGTCGGGCTCGGGATGCCCGGCACCGTGCCACCCGCACCACGGCGCCAGCGGGCACTCGGTGCACGCCGGCGGATGGGGGCGGCACCACCGGGCGCCGATGTCCATGACCGCCTGGTTCCACGCCCACGCCTCTCCCGGCGGCAGGAGCCGGTCGGCCGCCGCCTGCGCGTGCTTCGGCGACAACGTGCGCCCGTGCACGCGCGCCAACACCCGGGCGACGTTGGTATCGACGACGGCGGCATCGGCCTCGAAGGCGTAGGCCAGCACGGCCCGCGCCGTGTACGGGCCGACACCCGGGAGGGCGAGGAGCCCGTCGAGGGTCGACGGGAACGCGCCGGCCCGCACGACGGCTTCGGCCGCCCGGTGGAGGTGGACGGCGCGCCGGTTGTAGCCGAGACCGTCCCACAGGCGGACCACGTCGGCACGCGGGGCTGCCGCGCAGGCGGCCGGCGTGGGGAAGGCGGAAAGGAACTCGTGGTACTTCGGGAGGACGCGCGGCACCTGGGTCTGCTGCAACATGAGCTCGGCCACGAGCACCGCCCACGGGTCCCGGGTGCGCCGCCACGGAAGGTCGCGCAGCTCCGTCGCCGCCCAGGCGAGGACCGCTACTTGGAGCGCAGCCGGCAGGTCCACACCTCGGTGGTGTACGGCAGCACGAACTCCTCGGGGAAGCCTTCGACGACGGCGAGCGCCTTGGCGATCACGGCGTCCCGATCGCCGGGCGCCATGGCGGCGATGTAGCTGATCGACGCCACCCGGTCGACGAAGCCGGCACGGTCGAGGCGTTGCTCGTAGGCGAAGGTGGCGTGCTCGACAGGCGTGAACCGGTTGCTGCTCCCGGCCACCACGGCGGCCCAGTCCTGGGCCCGGTAGTGGCCCTGCTGGAAGTGGTGCCAGTCGATCACGCGGGTGAACTCGGCGACCCACGGCACCGACTCGTCGCGGGCATTCCACAGGAGCGCCAACCCGCCCTCGGGCCGCAGGACCCGGGCGATCTCGGCCAGCGCCGCCGCCGGGTCGAACCAGTGGAACGCCTGGGCCACGGTGACGGCGTCGACCGAGGCGTCGCCGAGCGGCAGCGCCTCGCCCGTGCCGTCGAGCACCTCCATGTCGGGCCGGGCCGCCGCCAGCTTGGCCCGCATCTCGGCCACGGGTTCCACGGCCACGAGGGCAGCGCCGGTGGGCACGAGCAGTTCGGTGAACTTGCCGGTGCCGGCGCCGAGGTCGAGCACGCGCCGGCCCGAACCGATGCCCAGGGCGGTGACGACGTGGTCGACGGCGGCCGCCGGGTACGACGGCCGCCCGCGGTCGTAGGCGTCGGCGCCGGCGCTGAAGCCCTGGGCGGCGTCGGGGTGGATCGTCACCCTTCGGCCCACACCGTCTGGGCGTCGTACGGGCGCTGGCGGGGCGGCGCGCTGTCGCGCTTCCACACCATCACCCGCCGGCGGAAGTAGCAGACCTCCTTGCCGTCCTGGTTGAAGCCCTTGGTCTCGACGGTG
>DASXAI010000402.1:0-3737 GCA_036406775.1 Acidimicrobiales bacterium | reverse complement strand
GGGATCTTGGCCGCCTGCGCGGCTCCTCCACCACCTCCACCTCCTCCGCCGCCCCCGCCACCACCGTGGGCGGCCCACACCCGGATCACGCCAAACGGCGATGTTGCCGTCGACGTCGGCTGCGCCGCGAGTCTCGATGCCGCCGGACTCGACGCCTTCTTCCGCCAGCGGATCGGACCCGTGCTCGGCTGGGACTACCAACACGTCTACCCGCTGGGCGGCGACCGCTACCTCTGGCTCTTCCAGGACGCGTTCATCGACTACTCAGGGCTGGCCACGACGCTCAACAACGTCGGCTTCGCCCAGAACGCGGCGATGCTCCAGACCGGCCGGTGCTTCACTGTCTTCTACCGCGGCAGCACCACGAGACCGTCGTCGTTCGAGCCCGGCGCCGGCGAGCAGGTGCTGAAGCGGTGGTGGTGGCCGCTCGGGGGCCAGCTCGTCGGTGCGCAGATCCAGGTCTTCTGGGCCGAGATGGTGGCCGACCCCGGCCCATTGCCGCCCGGTGATGGACTCGCATGGCACCCGGTCGCCACGTGGCTCGGCACGTACAACGTTGCCGATCTCACGCGCACGAGCTTCGTGCCGGCGCCGAACCCCGGCGCTACCCCGCTCTACGGCGACGCCGTCGCCTCCGACACCCGCTACACCTACCTGTTCGGCAACACCTACCTGCAGAACCTCTCGCTCGAGGGCGGGTTCTGGGGCGGGCCGCACTCGGCCAGCAAGATGTGGCTGGCCCGGGTGCCCGTCGGTCAGCTCACCAGCACGCCGCAGTACTGGACGGGCAACGGCTGGTCTCTCCGGGCCGATCACGCCAAGCCGTTCCTCGACCGGTACTGGGCCGAGAACCCGATGCAGCCGAGGCTGATCGACGGCCACTGGGTGGCGTCGACCAAGGTGGACGGCTTCTGGGGCGCCGACCTGGCCATCGACGTCGCCAAGCGGGCGCAAGGGCCCTGGACCACCGTGCAGACCTTCCCCCTCGCCGGGCGCGGCGGCGATCCGCTCCTCAACACCTACAACGTGCAACCGCTCCCCTGGCGGGCGACGAACGGCGACCTCATCCTCTCGGTGTCGGAGAACGCCAAGAACATGCCGCGCGACGCGTACCCGCACCCCGAGCGCTACCGGCCGACGTTCATCCAGCTGCCGTTCCCTGCCGCCTGACCCGCCCGGGTCATTCCGCCAGCCGGCCCCGGTCCGCCCCGATCAGCCTCCGGTCCGCCCCGATCAGCCCCGATCAGCCCCCGATCAGCCCCCGATCAGCCCCCACTCGGCCGCTCATCGGCGTTCCGGTCACCCACTCCGACTCGTCCGATCAGATCCCGTGACCAGAACGATGGATCGAGGGCGCGCGGGCCGTCGGTCCGGGTCGGGTGCTGTCAGTCGAGGCTCGTCATGACGTGCTTGATGCGGGTGTAGTCCTCCAGCGCGTACATCGAGAGGTCCTTGCCGTAGCCGGACTTCTTGAACCCGCCGTGGGGCATCTCGGCGACGAGCGGGATGTGGGTGTTGATCCACACACAGCCGAAGTCGAGCCGCTTGGCCATGCGCATGGCGCGGCCGTGGTTCTGCGTCCACACCGACGACGCCAGGCCGTAGTCGACGCCGTTTGCCCACGCCACCGCCTCGTCCTCGTCCGAGAAGCGCTGCACCGTGATCACGGGCCCGAACACCTCGTTCTGGATCATCTCGTCGTCCTGGTGGAGGTCGGAGATCACGGTGGGCTCGAAGAAGAACCCGTTGCCTGGCACGCGGTGACCGCCGGCGAGCACCTTGGCGTGGCCGGGCGCCCGGTCGACGAAGCCGCTCACCCGTTCGAGCTGCGTGGGGTTGTTGACCGGGCCGAACAAGACGTCCGGGTCGTCGGGCATGCCCGTCTTGGTGCCCTTGGCCTGCTCGGCCAGCGCGTCGACGAAGTCGCCGTACGCGGCCGGTCCGGCAAGCACGCGCGTCGCCGCGGTGCAGTCCTGGCCGGCGTTGAAGTAGCCGGCGACGGCGATCGCTTCGGCGGCCGCGGCGATGTCGGCGTCGTCGAAGACCACCACGGGCGCCTTGCCGCCGAGCTCGAGGTGCACCCGCTTCAGGGAGTCGGCGGCCGTCTTGGCGACCTCCATGCCGGCCCGCACCGAGCCGGTGATGGACACCATCGATGGCGTGTCGTGGGCGACCATCGCCCGGCCGGTGTCGCGGTCGCCGCAGATGACGTTGAACACGCCCGGCGGGAGGAACTCGGCCGCGATCTCGGCCAACAGGACCGTGGTGGCCGGCGTCGTGTCCGACGGCTTGAGCACGACGGTGTCACCCGCGGCGAGCGCCGGCGCGAACTTCCAGACCGCCATCATCATCGGGTAGTTCCACGGCGCGACCTGGGCGACGACGCCGACCGGCTCCCGGCGGATGATCGACGTCATCCCCTTCATGTACTCACCCGCGCTGCGGCCTTCGAGGTTGCGAGCGGCGCCGGCGAAGAAGCGGATCTGGTCAACCATCGGTGGCACCTCCTCGCTCTCCGTCAGCGCGATCGGCTTGCCGGTGTTCTCGCTCTCGAGCTTCACCAGCTCCGCGCCCCGCGCCTCGACGGCGTCGGCGATGCGATACAAGGCGAGGCTCCGCTCGCTCGGCGTCGAGTCGCGCCAGGACTCGAACGCCGCTGAGGCCGCGGCCATCGCCGCGTCGACATCCGCCGGACCCGAGAGCGGCGCGGTGGCGTAGGTCTCGCCCGTGGACGGATTGACGACGTCGGTCGTGCGGCCGTCGGCGGAAGGCGCGGCGGCGCCGTTGATGAAGTTGTGGATGGCCCGGGTCATCGGTGTCTCGCCTCCTTGCGTGGACGAGCCGAACGGTAGTCGGGGCACCGCCCGTGCCGTCACAGGCCGTGGAGGGCGTTACCGTGCGCGTCGATGACCGCCGACGCCGTTCCTGCGTTCCTCCACCCCTTCGCCCGGCCCGCGAATCGCGACTTCATGACGATCGCCGGCGGGTCCGGCGCTGAGGTGTGGGACCGCGATGGACACCGCTACATCGACGGCATGGCCAGCCTCTGGTACATGGCCGTTGGTTACGGCCGCACCGAGATCGCCGACGCCGTGCACAAGCAGCTCGTGGAGCTGGCCGCGTTCTCCTGCTTCGAGCCGTTCACGAACGAGCCGGCGGACCAGCTGGCGACGCTGCTGGCCGAGCTGGCGCCGGTCGCCGACTCGCGAGTGTTCTTCACCAGCAGCGGCTCCGAAGCCGTCGACTCGGCGATGAAGCTGGCCCGCATCGCCCACGTGCGGGCCGGACGGCCCGACCGCACCGTCATCCTGAGCCGCGCTCGCGGCTACCACGGCGTGACCTACGGCGGCACGTCGGTGCAGGGTCTGCCCCTCAACCGCGAAGGTTTCGGCCCGTACGTCGAAGGAGTGGTGAACCTTCCCGCCGATGACATCGAAGCCTGGGGCGCCTATCTCGCCGAACACGGCGACCAGGTGGCGGCCATCCTGACCGAGCCGGTCCAAGGCGCCGGAGGCGTGTACCCGCCACCCGAGGGCTTCCTCGAGGGGCTGCGCCGTCTCGCTGACCGTCACGGCTGCTACCTGATCTTCGACGAGGTCATCTGCGGCTTCGGCCGGCTCGGGGAGTGGTTCGGGGCAACCCACTACGGCGTGCAGCCCGACCTGCTCACCTTTGCCAAGGCGGTGACCTCGGGCTACGTCCCGCTCGGCGGCGTGATCGTGGCGCCGTCCGTGCGT
>DASXAI010000401.1:0-3685 GCA_036406775.1 Acidimicrobiales bacterium | reverse complement strand
CCTCCTCCCACATGGCACGGCTCTCGTCGCGCGGCACGCCGAAGGCCGTCTGCTCCATCGGCGTCGACCGGCCGGTGCCCCACTCGACCCGGCCGCCCGAGAGGATGTCGACGGTCGCGACCTTCTCGGCCACACGCATCGGCGGCGTGAACGGATGCGGCATCAGCGTGACGCCGAAGCCGAGCCGGAGGTTCTCGGTGGCCTCGGCCAGGGCGCCGAGGATCACCTCGGGCGCGGGTGAGTGCGACCGGCCCTCGCGGAAGTGGTGTTCGACGTGCCACGTGGTCTGGAAGCCGAACCGGTCGGCCAACTTGATCTGTTCGATCGCCTCCCGGTACGAGCGCTGCTCGGCGGCGCGCTGCCCGTAGGGATGCTCACCCGGCCACGGTTTGGGCACGTCGATCTCGTAGAGCAGGTCGAGCTTCATGGCACCTCGGCTCCTGGCGTCGACCACCAGCCGCTGACCGCCGGCGCCGCCAGCTGGGCGAGGAAGCCCGACGGCAACGGTTCGTCGATCCCGACGGCGTCGACGGGATGGCGGTCAGGGTGGCGGAACGTTCCGAAGAGGACGTCCCACAAAGGAGTGACGCCCGACAGGTTGGCGGCCTGGAGGTCGCGGTCGACGCTGTGGTGGACGAGGTGCAGCGCGGGCGTGGGCAGCACCCAGTGGGCGGCGGCAGGGAAGCGGTACTCGACGTTGCCGTGGGCGAGGGCGCCTTCGACGTTGTTCCACACGGCGATCCAGACCAGGACGATCGTCGGCGCGCCCAAGGCGCACAGCGGCACGAGCACGAGCGTCTGGGTGACGAGGTCCTCGGCCACGTGAACCCGTCCGCCCTTCAGGACGTGCATCCGGTTCAGGTCGTGGTGCACGGCGTGGAGGCGCCACAGCCGGGCCGAGCCGTGGTACCACCGGTGCGTCCAGTAGGCGCCGAAGCTCCACAACGCCAGACCGAGGGCGACCTGGGCGCCGAGGGGCCACGTCCGGGGCCATCCGATCCCGTGGGGCCGCACGACGAGGGCGGCGGATGCGAGCCCGACGGCGGTCGCAGCCAACGGCCGGGCCAGGTTGCGGCTGAACACGCCCACCAGGACGCTGTGGCCGATGTCGTTGCGCGTCTGGGCATCGGTGAACATGGTCTCCCCGGGCCGGCTGGGCACCAGCAGCTCGGCGCCGACGACGGCGGCCGTGATCGCGGTCGAGGTGACGATCGCCCAGAGCGTCGGGTCGATGCCGGCGTCGAATCCCCAGGCGGTCGCGGCGAGGCTGACGACCACCAGCACGGGCCACAGGAGCCAGGACGCGAGAACGCGCACGCCAGAACGTTGCCACACGGCGCCGCTCAGGCGCCCGTTCCGCCCGCTCGGCCCGGTGTCACGCCGGCGGGCGCGGGGCCAGGTGGCGGATCAGGAGGCGGAGTTGTTCGGCGTAGCGGCGGCGGAACTCGGGTGAGGCGGCGTCGAGGCCGGTGAAGGTTTTCACCTGGTGCGGCATCACCACGTCGGTGGCCGAGAGCGCCATGAGCATGAGCAGCAGGTAGCGCGGATCGAAGTCAGGGTCGATCTCGCCCTCGGCCTGGCGCCGTTCGAGGTCGAGGATCTCGGGCGGGACGACATCCGGGTCCGGGTCGGGCACGTTCTCGCCGTGGGGATGGTCGAGTCCCTCGCGGGCCCACAGGCGGACGATGTCGCGATTCTCACCGCCGGCGCCGAGGTAGGCGACGGCGAGGTCCTCCATCGACATGCCCGGCGGGGCGATGGCGTCCTCGGTGCGGCGCCACTGCTCGCCGATGGCGTCGTAGAGGCCGTCCTTGCCGCCGAAGTAGTAGGAGATGAGCTGCTTGTTCACGCCCGCCCGGGCCGCGATGTCGTGCACTCGGGCGCCCTCGCGTCCCTTCGCCGCGAACTCGACGAGGGCGGCGTCGATCAGGGCCTGGCGGGTGCGCTCGGCGTCGCGTTGGCGCGCCTCACCCTCGGGCGAGCGGCGCGCCGGGGTCGTCATGCGGGGACTGTACCGGCCTCCGGCTGACACAATCAACCATCTAGATGGTTGACAGAATCATCCAGACGGTTGATACTGACCCGGCTATCCCCTCGTCCCTTGGAGGATCCGCCATGTCGATGTCCACCCCCATCGTCGAAGCGGCCGGGGTCGTCAAGCGGTTCGGCCGCTCCTCGGCTCTCGACGGGCTCGACCTCACCGCCCCGGCCGGCCAGGTGCTGGCCGTGCTCGGGCCCAACGGCGCGGGCAAGACCACGCTCGTCCGCATGATCGCCACCCTGCTCGGGCCCGACGGTGGCCGGCTGCGCGTCGCCGGCATCGACGTGGCCGAGCAGCCCGAGGAGGTCCGCCGCGTCATCGGTCTGGCCGGCCAGTACGCCGCCGTCGAGCCCACCATGACCGGCCGGGAGAACCTCGAGATGGTGGCGAGGCTGTTCGGCCATCCGGCCCGCCAGGCCCGCGTGGCCGCCGGTGCCGTCCTGGAGCAGCTCGGCCTGGTGGACGCGGCCGACCGTCTCGTGCGCACGTACTCGGGCGGCATGCGCCGCAAGCTCGACCTCGGGGCGAGCCTCGTCGGTGCGCCGCGTCTCCTGCTGCTCGACGAGCCCACGACGGGGCTCGACCCTCGCAGCCGCCTGGAGCTCTGGGACGCCATCGAGCGCCTTGTGGCCCAGGGCACCGACGTCGTGCTCACCACGCAGTATCTCGACGAGGCCGACCAGCTCGCCGACCAGATCGTGATCGTCGACCACGGCCGCAACGTCGCCAGCGGGACGCCGAGCGAGCTGAAGGCCCGGGCCGGCCAGGACGTGATCGAGATCCACACCCGCCACGCCGCCGATGTCGACCGGGTGGCGGCGCTGGTGGGCGCGGCGCCATCGGCGGTCGACGCCGGCGCCCGCCGCCTCGCCGTGCCCGTCGCCGAGGGCACCGACCAGCTCGTCGACGTCGTCCGCGCCCTCGACGGTCATCGCATCGAGGTCGACGACGTGGCGCTGCGCCGGCCCACGCTCGACGAAGTGTTCCTCACTCTCACCGGCCAACCGCTGCAACCCGTATCGCTCCAGGAGGTTTCGTGATGACCGCTGTGCTCACCGCCCCGACCACCACGGCCGGGCCTGTCACCACCGCGCTAGCCGTCGCCCGCCGCACGGTCCGCAAGTTCGTCCGCACCCCGCAGCTCGTGGTGGTGGGGACGATCCAGGGCGTCATGTTCTTGCTGATCTTCCGCTACGTGTTCGGTGGCGCCATCGGCGCCGGCGGGCTCGACTACGTCGAGTTCCTCGTGCCTGGTTTCGTCGTCACCGGCGTGCTGTTCACGGGCACAAGTGCCGCCGCCGGCGTGGCCGAGGACATGGAACAGGGCTTCTTCGACCGACTGCGCTCGCTGCCCATCCCGCGCACGAGCGTGCTCACGGGCCGGTCGCTGGCCGACACCGCCCTCGTCGGGTGGGGCGCCGCCCTCACCACGGCCGTCGGTTTCGCCGTCGGCTTCCGCATCGAGACCGACTGGCTGTCCGCGCTGGCCGCCTTCGGATTGATCGTGGTGTTCGGCTTCGCCTTCACGTGGCTCTTCATCACGATCGGCCTGTACGCGGGCAGCGCCCAGGCGGCTCAGGGCATGTCGCTGCTCGTGTTCCCGCTCTCGTTCGTGTCGAGCGCCTACGTGCCGGTCGATTCGAT
>DASXAI010000400.1:0-3232 GCA_036406775.1 Acidimicrobiales bacterium | reverse complement strand
CGAGGGCCGAGGCCGGGCCGGCCATGGCGATCTCGCCGGCAGCCAGGACGTAGGCGTGGTCGCACAGGCCGAGGGCGAGGTGGGCGTTCTGCTCCACCAGCAGCAGCGCGACGCGATGGCGGATCTGGGCCAGGGCCTCGTAGACGGCGGCGACGACGATCGGCGCCAGTCCGAGTGACGGCTCGTCGAGCAGCAGCAGGCGGGGTGCCGCCAGCAGGCCCCGGCCGATGGCCACCATCTGCTGCTCACCGCCGGAGAGGGCCCAGCCCCGCCGCTTGCGCATCCCGCGCAGCGGTGGGAACAGGTCGTAGACGTCGTCGAGCTGGAAGACGGCCTCCCGTCCGGCCGTGCCGGTCTTGCCCACGAGGAGGTTCTCCTCCGCCGTCAGCGTGGCGAAGAGCCGCCGCCCCTCCGGCACATGGACGAGTCCGAGGCGGGCGATGGCGTCGGCGGCCTTCTTGGAGATGTTCTGGCCGTCGAAGGTCACTGTGCCGGTGCTCTTCACGAGCCCCGACAGTGCGCGCAACGTCGATGTCTTGCCGGCGCCGTTGGCCCCGAGGAGGGCCACGACTTCGTTGGGACCGACCTCGAGGTCGATGGCGTCGACGGCGGCGACGAGGCCATAGGTGACGGTGAGGCCGGCGGCCCGCAGCAGGGGCTCGCCGCCCGACCTCGCGTCGGTGGGGACGGTGTCGGTCATTTGGCCTCCCCGAGGTAGGCGGCCATCACGGCGGGGTTGGCCCACACCTCACTGGGCGTGCCGGCGGCGATCTGGCGGCCGAGCTCGAGCACGATGATGCGGTCGCACAGCTCCTCGAGGAAGCTGATCTTGTGCTCGATCACGAGCAGGCTCAGGCCGTCGGCCGACAGCTCGCGCAGCAACCCGACGAGGCGGTGCGACTCGGTGGAGTTGAGCCCGGCCGCGGGCTCGTCCATCAGTAGTAGTTCCGGCTGGGCGTGGAGGGCGCGGGCGATCTCGAGGTGCCGCTGCTCGCCGTAGGACAACCCCGCCGCCGGCACGTTGGCCTTGGCCGCCAGCCCGACCCGGTTGAGGGCGGCCGCCGCTTCCTGCCACCGGACGCGATCGTGGGCCCACATGCGCGGCCGCAACAGGAAGGCGCTCGTGGCGCCGCGATGGGCCCGGTCCGGCGACGCCACGAGCACGTTCTCGAGGCAGGTGAGCTCCCGATCCACCTGGGGCGTCTGGTAGGTGCGGAAGACGCCGTGGCGGACGATGGCGCCGGGCCGGCCCAGCGCCACCCGCTTGCCGTCGACCAGCACCTCGCCCCGGGCCCGGACGAGGCCGGTCACGGCGTTCAGCAGCGTCGTCTTGCCGGAGCCGTTGGGCCCGACGAGCCCGAGGACCTCGCCCGGATGGACCTCCAGCGACACCCCGTCGACGGCCACGACGCCGCCGAAGCGCACGTTGATCTGCTTGCACTCGAGGAGCGGGACGGCGGTGCTCACGTGCGGGCCTTGGCTCGGCGCAGGCCACGGATCCGGTGCGGGAGCGACGCCAACCCGCCGGGCAGGACGAGGACGACGAGCAGGATCACGCCGGCGTAGATGAGGTCCTTGTAGTCGGCGATGCTGCGCAGCCACTCGGGCAGCAGGATCAGCACGACGGCGCCGATGGGCGGTCCCCACACCGAGCGCACGCCGCCGAGCAACACCATCAGCAGCACGTCGAGGGAGATGGCGATGCTGAACGACGTGATGTCGACGAACCCGGCCGTGTGGGCCAGCAGCGATCCGGCCGCGCCCATGTACGCCCCGCCGAGGGCGAAGGCCACGATCAGCATGGGGCTCGACCGCAGGCCGGTGGTGCGGGCGACGTCGGCCATGTCCCGCACGAACACGAGGTCGCGCTGGGCCGGCGACCGCTCGAACAGGATCAGCAGGAAGATCCCGATGAGGGCGACCGCCCCCACCGCGTAGAACTGCTCGGTGGGCGTCACCAGGTCGTAGCCGAAGAGGCTCACCGGCTTCACGCCGTATCGACCGAGGCCGCCGCCGGTGAAGCTCTCCCACTCCCGCAGGATGATCAGGCTGAGGGCGCTGACGGCGAGGGTGGCGATGCCGAACTGGATGAGAGGACTGCGCCGCAACGCGAGCTTGATGACGGCGGCGTAGACCCCGGCGGCGACGATGCCGGCGAAGAAGCCGACGAGGAAGCCGCCGTACTGCGACGCCCAGATCGACGTGTACGCGCCGACGGCGTAGAACGCGGTGGTGGCGAAGCTGAACTGCCCCGACAGGGCGAACTGGTAGTAGAAGCCGAGCGACAGGATGGCGAACAGCCCGGCCGTCTTGGCCACGCCGAGGCCGTAGATGCCGTGCACGAACAACGGCACGATGGCCACCAGCACGACGGCCACGCCCCACGAGATGAACTGATGGCGGGCGAAGATGACAGGCCGGATGCCGGTGCCGGCGACCCGCGTCTCGTCGACCTGGCCGACCGGCGAGGCCTCGAGCGCGCTCTGGGTGTCGGGCGGGCCGACGGTGGACTGGACCGCCGAGGCGCTGGAGTCAGTAGCGGACACTGGTCGACTCCGGTGTCAAGGGCGACGGGCGCCGGCACGGCGGGGAATCGCCGATCGGTCCGGCTCTGCCGGCCGAGCGGAAGAGAGTTCTCGGTGCCGGCCGAAGGCCGGCTCGACCGAATTCGAGCCGAAAGGTCCCCTTTCGGCTCGACCTAATAGCGGACACTGGTCGACTGCCTGATGAGTCCGGCGGGCCGGAGGATGAGCACCACCAGCAGGATGATGTACGGGTAGGCCTCGCTGTAGTCGTGGTTGACGTAGCCGGTGAGGAGTTGCTGCGTGATGGCGACGGCCAGCGCCGCCAGCACGGTGCCGCCCACGTTGTCGAACCCGCCGAGCACGACGGCCGCGAACGAGGCCAACAGGAGCGTGAACCCGAGCTCGGGCGAGGCCGGGATGATCGGCACGACGAGCAGGCCGCCGAGGGCGGCGAGGGCGGCCGACAGACCGAACATGAGGATCGACAACCGGTTGACCCGGATGCCCTGGAGCAGGGCCGTCTCCCGGTCGGCCGCCAGCGCCCGCACCTGGCGGCCGATCGAGGTCCGGTGCAGGAGCAGTTCGAGGGCGACGAACAGCACGAGCATGACCACGGCGATGAGGACGGTCTGGTACGGGATGGCCGCCCCGCCGATGTGCAACACCTTGTTGCCGAGCGGCGGCGGCAACGTCCGCAGGTCGGTGCC
>DASXAI010000399.1:0-9464 GCA_036406775.1 Acidimicrobiales bacterium | reverse complement strand
CGCTCGTTGGCGTAGCGCACGGCGCGCTTGATCGATGCCCGCCCGATACCGAGTGCCTCCGACGCCACCAGGATGCGCTCCGGGTTGAGGCCGTTGAGTAGATAGCGGAACCCCTCGCCCTCCTCGCCGACGCGATCGCTCACCGCCACGGGGAGATCGTCGTAGCGGACTTCACACGACACAACGGCATTGCGGCCGACCTTGTCGATCGGTTGGATGTCGACTTCCGGTCGCTGCAGATCGGCGAGCAACAACGTCATGCCGTCGGTGCGGCGCTCGGACTGCTCGAGCGGCGTCGTGCGCACGAGCAGCAGCACCTTCTCGCAGTAGAGCGCCTTGGTGGTCCACACCTTGCGGCCCCGCACGATGTAGACGTCGCCGTCGCGGGTGGCCCGGGTGGTGATGGATGTCGTGTCGGTGCCGGCGTCGGGCTCGGTGACGCCGAACGCCACGTGCAGATCGCCGCTGGCGACGCGCGGCAGATACGTCTCGCGCATCTCGTCACTGCCGTGGCGCACGACGGGTTCCATGCCGAAGATCGACAGGTGGATGGCCGAGCAGCCGTTCATGGCCGCGCCCGAGGCCGCCACCTCCTCGAGCACGATCGACGCCTCCGTGATGCCGCGGCCGCCGCCGCCGTACTTCTCGGGGATGGCGATGCCGATCCAGCCGCCGTCGGCCATGGCCCGGTAGAAGTCCCACGGGAACTCGTGGTGCTCGTCGTGGTGGCGCCAGTAGCGGTCGTCGAAGCCGGCGCACACGGCCCGCACGCCGTCACGGATGAGCTCGTGATCGGGGTCAGTGGCGAAATCCACGCCGACCGTCTACCACGCCCGATGGTTACAGGGCACGTGGCCGAAGTGACTGACGTCACGCCAGAGTCGGTGGAAGGGCGCCGTCGCGCTCCAGTAGACCGGTAGCCCGATCGCAACTGCGGTCGTCCCGACGGCGGACCGATGGGACGGCGGCACCCGAACGACTGGCGCTCTCGTGTGGCGCGGCCGGGGTTGCGGGCCCGAGGCGGAGGACCCACATCCCGTCGCCAACCCACAGGAGGATCGATGTCGCGCGCTCGAGGCGGCATGCTCACACGCGCCGTCGTCGGAGCGGCAATCATCATCGGTGCGGTCGTCACGCTGGCGGCGACGCCGGCCGTCGCCGCCACGCGCCGGAGCGACATGCTCTCTGAGGTGGCGGCGCAGACGCTGGCCGACCTGCGAGCGGCGCAGACCCACCGCGCCGCAGTGGCGCTCGGCACCGAGCCGGCCGACTCGCCCGATGCGGCGGCGGCTGAGACCGTCTACGCCGGCGACCTCGGTGTGCTCGCCAACGTCGTCAGCCCGCGCACAGCGTCTGCCCCCGATGCTTTCGTGGCGGCCTGGACGGCGGCGGGCGACACCCGCATGACGGTGCTTCTCTCGGCACTGGCCGAAGTCGGCGTGCCCTACCGGCGCAACACCTCGAACCCGGGCGGGGGCTTCGACTGCTCGGGCCTCACGATGTACGCATGGTCACAGGTCGGCGTAGGCCTGCCCCACAACGATCGCGCCCAGATGGGCCAGACGGCGCCGCGGTCGTGGGACACGGCGTCGGCCGCCGACCTCGTGCAGTACCCGGGTCACGTGATGATGTACGCCGGCGCCGGCCACGCCATCGTCGACGCCCCGCACACGGGCGCCTGGGTGCGGGTCGTGGAGTACGGCGGTCGCCGCGCCAACCTCGGCTCACCGCTGGGTTGACTCGGTTTCACGCCAGTTCATCCACGCCAGGCGTGGATAAACCAGCGCGAAACGCAGGGATGGGGTCAGGCGTGGATCGGGCCGCTCGCCTCGCGCAGTGACGGCGCCGCCTTGCCGGTGCGGCGGGCGATGATCTCGGCGCAGATCGAGATGGCCGTCTCCTCCGGCGAGCGGGCGCCGATGTCGAGGCCGATGGGCGCCAGGATGCGATCGATGTCGTCGGGCGCCGTCACCCCCACTTCGGCCAGGCGCTCCATGCGCTTGGCGTGCGTCTTGCGGCTGCCCATCACCCCGATGTACCCCACCCGACTGCGCAGCGCGCCGACGATGGCGGGCACGTCGAACTTGGGGTCGTGGGTGAGCACGCACACGGCATCACGCGGCCCGAGTCGATCGCCGACCCGGTCGAGGAGCCGGTTGGGCCACTCGACCACCACGTCATCGGCCATCGGGAAGCGGCGGCGGGTGGCGAAGATCTCGCGGGCGTCGCACACAGTGACGCGGTAGCCGAGCACCTTGGCGACGCGCGCCAGCGCGGCGGTGAAGTCGACGGCGCCGAAGATCAGCATCTGCGGCGGCGGGGCGTAGCTCTCGATGAACACACTCACCGGCACGACGCCCGCTTCATCGGGGTTGGCCTCGCCGGCCGATCCGTAGTGCCGCACGCCGGTGCGCCCGGCTTCGAGCTCGGCCAACGCATCGCGGCCCGCGACCCGGTCGAGGTCAGGGTCGCCGAGCGTCCCCAGCGGCTCGGCGCCCGGCTGCACGAGGAGCTTGCTGCCGATGCCGGGCCCTTCGATCACGGTGGCGAGGGCGACGGGTTGCTCGGCCCGCACCGCGTCCCGCCATGTCTCGTACAGCGTCACCACTCGAGCGGCTCGATGAACAGGTGGATGGTGCCCCCGCACGTGAGGCCGACGGCGAACGCCTCGTCGTCGCTGTAGCCGAAGGTGACGAGCCGGGGACGGCCGTCGCCGTTCAACACGTCGAGCGCCTCCGTGACGACGGCCCCTTCGACGCAGCCGCCCGACACCGACCCGGCGACCTCGCCGTTCTCGCTGACGGCCATGGCGGCACCGGGATCACGCGGCCCGGACCCCTCGATGTCGACCACCCGCGCCACGGCCACCCGTTGGCCCGCGCTCCGCCACCGCTCGATGTCGTCGAGGATCTCCCGCATAGTTGCAGGCTACCGGTATCTTCGTCGCCGTCCTCCGCTGCGCTTCGGCCCGCTCAGCGGTTGATTTCTTCCGCCAACTCCTGGAGCGCCGCCAGCGAGTGCCCTTCCACGAAGGCGTCGACGTACGGCAGGGCGGCCGCCATCCCGCGCGCCAGCGGTGCGTAGCCGGGCGTGACCTTCAACGGGTTCACCCAGACGATCCGGTGCGCCACCCGCGACAGCCGCGCCATCTGCTCGCCGAGCACGGCCGGATCGCCGCGATCCCAGCCGTCCGACAGCACCACCACGACAGCGCCCCGCGCCAGACCGCGGATGCCCCACTCGTCGTTGAACCGCTTCAGTCCTTCGCCCAGGCGGGTGCCGCCGGACCAGTCGAGGACGCGATCGGACGCCTTGGCCAGCGCCACGTCGGGATCCCGCGACGACAGCTCGCGCGTCATCCGCGTCAGCCGCGTGCCGATGGCGAATGCTTCCACCTTCTGGCGGCCGGCGACGGCGGCGTGCACGAAGCGCAGCAGGGCGCGGGCGTACGGCTCCATCGAGCCCGAGATGTCGAGCAGGAGGATGAGCCGCCGGGGCCGGTCGCCCTGCTCGAGGTGCAACGTCCGGATCGCCTCGCCTTCGGCCCGCAACGCATGGCGCACCGTACGACGCAGGTCGAGTCGGCCCCGCGGCCGGCGGGACCGGATCATCCGGCGCGAGGGGCGCAACGAGCCGGCCAGGCGTAGGTCGGACATGAGTTGCTGGGCCTCGTGCAGTTCGTCGTTGCTGTAGGCCGCGAAGTCGCGGTGGCGCAGCACCTCACTGCGCGACCACCGCAGCGTGATGGTCGGTTCGTCGCTGGGTTCGGCGGTGGCGTCGTCGTCGGATCCTTCGGGGCCCTCGTCGACGGCGATGGTGATGTGGAGCGGCTCGGGCTCGGGCAGCGTCGTCCCGAGCGGTCGCACCTGCTCCCAGAAGACGGCGAAGGCGCGGTCGTAGATCGCCACGTCCTCGGGGCGCCGGACAAGGGTGGCGCGGCCGGCCCAGTAGACGGGATCCCGCTCGGCCAGGCCGACGGCGCCGAGGGCGTCCGTGAAGGTCACGACGCTGTCGAGCGGCACCCGCAGGCCGGCACCGCGCAGCACCCGCGCGAAGGCGACGGCGATGCGGGTCGGTTCGCCCTCAGCCAACGGCGGAAGTCCGCTCGAAGGCGTGTCGCACCAGTTCGCCGATGCCGATCTGGCGCACGCGCTCCTGGTCCTCCCGGTACTTGAGCACGCTGCCGAGGGTGGCGGAGACCGTGGCCTCGCTCAGGTCGTTGCGCCCGAGCATGGCCAGCGAGGTGGCCCAGTCGATGGTCTCGGCCACGCCGGGCGGCTTGTACAGGCCCAGGCCCCGGAGCTCCTGCACTGCCGCCGCCACTTGGCGCGCCAGCCCGTCGGCGACCTCGGGCGCCCGCAGCCGCACGATGGCGACCTCCCGCTCGAAGTCGGGGTGCTCCACCCAGTGGTACAGGCAGCGGCGCTTCAGGGCGTCGTGCACGTCTCGAGTGCGGTTCGACGTGATGACGACGGCCGGCGGCACCAGCGCCGTGAACGTCCGCAGCTCGGGCACCGTAACCTGGTAGTCGGACAGCACCTCGAGCAGGAACGCTTCGAACTCGTCGTCGGCCCGGTCGACCTCGTCGATCAGCAGGATCGGCGGCGGCCCCTCCCGATGGTAGATGGCCTGCAGCAGCGGCCGCTTCACGAGGAACCGCTCGGAGTACAGCTCGTCCTCGAGCTCCTCGGTGGCGGCGCCGACGGCGGCCCCCGACGCCTCGGCGGCGCGCAGGTGGAGGAGTTGACGGGAGTAGTCCCACTCGTACACCGCCTGGGCGGCGTCGATTCCCTCGTAGCACTGGAGGCGGATGAGCTCGCCGCCGGTCCACCGCGCCAGCACCTTGGCCACCTCGGTCTTGCCCACGCCCGCTTCCCCTTCCAGCAGGAGTGGGCGGTGCAGGCGCAGGGCGAGGAAGACCGCCGTGGCCAGTCCCTCGTCGGGCAGGTACCCGTGGTGGGCGAGGGCGGCGCTCACCTCGTTGACGGAGGACGGACCGTTGGGCATGGTGGCCGCAGCCTACGGGCCGCCGCCGGGTCTGCCGTAGCGTCGGCGGCCATGGACCTGGGACTGGAAGGCAAGCGCGCCGCCGTGGCCGCGGCCACGTCGGGGCTCGGCTACGCCTCGGCCGAGGCGCTGGCGGCCGCCGGCGCACGGGTCGCGATCTGCGGGCGCGACCGCGGTCACGTCGACGACGCCGCCGCCCGGCTCGGCGCCAACGCCACGGGACTGGTCGTCGACCTGAGCACGGCTGACGGTGGCGCCGCCTTCGTGGCCGCCGCCGGCGAAGCGCTCGGCGGCGTCGACATCCTCGTGGCCAACGGCGGCGGGCCGCCGGCCGGCACGTTCGCCTCCACCGACGTCGACGCCTACCTCCCGGCCCTCGAGCTCAACCTGTTGTCGGTGGTGGCGATGTGCAAGGCGGCCGTGCCGGCGATGCAGGCGCGCCACTGGGGCCGGGTGGTGGCCATCACGTCGATCGCCGTGCGCCAGCCGATACCCAACCTGATCCTGTCGAACACGGCGCGCACGGGCGTCACCGGCTTCCTGAAGACGGTCGCCCTCGAGGTGGCCCGTGACGGCGTGACGGTGAACTCGGTGCAACCGGGTTCACACGCCACGGCCCGCATCCAGTCGCTGTACGGCTTGTCGTCCGAGCAGGCGGCGGCCGCCGTCGCCGAGGGCACGATGGGCGATCCCGCCGACTTCGGCCAGGTGGTGGCGTTCCTCTGCTCGCAGCCGGCTCGGTTCATCACCGGCGTCCACCTGTCGGTGGACGGGGGCAGCTACCTAGCCCTGCTGTAGCTCTGGGGCGACGAACTGGACGTCGATCTCGACCTTGACCTTCTCACCCAGGGCCAGCTTGCCCATACCGAGCGGCATGTTGAAGTCGATGTCGAAGTCGCCGCGCTTGATGTCGCCAGTGGCGGTGAAGCCGCTGTGCAGCTTCTGGTCGCCGGGGAACACCTCGGACCCGTTGAACTCGACGTCGAACGACACGACGCGCGTGATGCCGTTGATCACGAGCTCGCCCGTCATCACGTACTCGTCGTCGCGGCCAGAGAGCCGGGTCGACACGAACGTCATGGTGGGGTGGGCGTCGGCGTGGAAGAAGTCGGTGCCCAGCAGGTGGGCATCACGGTCGGGCTGGTTGGTGTCGACCGAGCTCAAGTCGACAGTGGCGGTGACCTTGGTGTCCTCGAGGGTCTCACCCACGTCGAGCGTGGCGTCGAAGCGGTCGAAGCGGCCGTGCACGTTGCTCAGGCCGAGGTGCCGGATGGAGAAGGTGATGGCGGAGTGGTTCTTGTCGAGCGTCCAGGTTCCCGTGGGGATCGGGGTGGTGGTCGTGCTCATGGCGAGCGCCTTCCTGTCGTTGGTGACTATTACCGCGACGATACTTCCGTCGGTAACAATATCCAAACGTAAACATTCCCGGTAGCCTTCAGGCTATGGCGGACCAGGCAAATCCGGTCGACGAGGCCGAGCTCCGGCACGAGCTGGTGAAGGAGACGGCCGACTTCGCCCGCGCCTATCTGCGGTGGATGGACGCCAGCGACTGCGAGCGCATGTCCTATCCCCGGCTGCGCCTCCTCGAGCAGCTCCACTGTGTGGGCCCCGACCGGATGGGCGCCCTCGGCGACGAGCTCGGCCTGACACCACGCAACATGACGGCGCTCGTCGACGCCATGGAGCAGGAAGGTCTCGTGGCCCGACGCGCCCATCCCTCCGACCGCCGGGCGGTGCTCGTCGAGCTCACCCCCGCCGGTCTGCGCACGGCCGACGAGCTGCTCGAGCCGCGCATCGGCGAGCTCACGGCGCTCTTCGACGAGCTGGCGCCGGCCGAGCGCGACCGTTTCCTGACCGCCGTGCGCACCCTGCTCGACGGCCTCCGGCGGCGAGGCGTCCGGGCCTGAGATCTCTCCGCGTTTCACGCTCGTGCAAGAACCTGTGCGGTTCTCAAACAAGCGTGAAACGGGAAGGGGAGCTAACCCGCCGCCGACTCCAGGGCCCGGCGGGTGAGGACCTTGGCGAGATGGAGGCGGTACTCGACCGAGGCGTTGAGGTCGGCTGACGGCGAGGCCTCGGCGGTGGCCAGCTCGGCCGCCTCCGACGGCGACGCCCCGCCGAGCCAGGCCGCCGTCGCCTGCTGGGCGAAGATCGGCGTCGAGCCCATGTTGACGAGGGCGATGCCGCCCTGCCCGTTCGACCGGGCGGCGGCCACCCCGACGATGGCCCAGTCCTGGGCCCGGCGGTTGAACTTCTGGAAACCCCACGCCGACCCCGGTGTCTTCGGCACGCGGATCTCGGTGAGCAACTCGTCCGCCGCCAGCGACGACTCCAGGAAGCCGGTGAAGAAGTCGCCCGACGCGATCACCCGCTCGCCGCTCGGGCCCCGAGCCACGAACGAGGCGCCGAGCGCCAGCAGCGTGGCCGGCAGGTCCGACGCCGGATCCGAGTGGGCCGTCGAGCCCCCGATCGTGCCGCGGTGGCGCACCTGCGGGTCGCCCACGTGCGACGCCGCCACCGGCAGGATCGGCACCTGCGCCTTCAGCAGGTCCGACGTCTCGATGTCGCGGTGCCGCGTGAGGGCGCCGATGGCCACGTGGTCGCCGGCGTCGCGGATGTACGACAGGTCGGTGATCCGGCCGATGTCGACCAGCACCGACGGCTGGGCCAGCCGCAGCTTCATCAGCGGCAGCAGGCTGTGGCCGCCGGCGAGGAACTTGGCGTCCTCGCCGTGCTCGGAGATGAGCGACACCGCTTCGTCGGCGGAGCCGGCGCGGACGTAGTCGAACTTGGCCGGGATCACTTCGACCCTCCCTTGGCTGCCTGGATGGTTTCCCACACCCGCTGGGGCGAGGCGGGCATGGCGATGTCGGTGACGCCGAGATCGGACAGGGCGTCCACGATGGCGTTGATGACGGCCGGGGCGGCGCCGATGGTGCCGGCCTCCCCGATCCCCTTGACGCCGAGTTGGTTGGTGGGCGAGGGCGTCACCGTCTGATCGGCGGTGATCGGCGGCACATCGGACGCCGCCGGGACGAGGTAGTCGGCGAGCGACGACGTGCGCAGTGTGCCGTCGGCGTCGTAGATGGCTTCCTCGAACAGCGCCTGGGCCAGGCCCTGCACGACGCCCCCATGGACCTGACCCTCGACAATCAGCGGGTTGATCTGGTTGCCACAGTCGTCGACGGCCACGTACTTCAGCACGTCGACGGCGCCGGTCTCCTCGTCGACCTCCACCACGCACACGTGGGTGCCGAACGGCCACGAGAAATTGGGCGGGTCGTACGTGACCGAGGCCTCGAGGTTGGGCTCCATGCCATCGGGCAGGTTGTGGGCGGTGAAGGCCTGAAACGCGATGGCCGCCAACGGCAGCGCCTTGTCGGGCGTGCCCTTCACCGCGAAGTTGCCGTCGGCGAAGTGGAGGTCGTCGTGGGCCGCCTCCAGGTGGTGGGCGGCGATCTGACGGGCCTTGTCGAGGATCCGGTCGCACGCCATGGCGACGGCGATGCCGCCCACCGCCAGCGAGCGCGAGCCGTACGTGTCGAGGCCCGTGGGCGAGATCGCCGTGTCGGAGTGGAGGACGTCGACGTCCTCGACCGGCACGCCGAGCTTGTCGGCCACGATCATCGACCACGACGTCTCGTGGCCCTGCCCGTGCGGCGTCGAGCCGGTGACGACCTGGATCTTGTGGGTGGGCAGCACCCGCACCGTGGCCGTCTCCCACCCGCCGGCGCCGTAGTTCAGCGACGCCAGGACCCGCGACGGCGCCAGGCCGCACATCTCGAAGTAGGACGAGATGCCGACGCCCAGGTGCTTGGTGTCGCCCGCCGCCCGCCGCCGCTGCTGCTCGGCCCGGACGCCGGCGTAGTCGGCCAGTTCGGTGGCCTTCTCGGCCGCGCCCAGGTGGTTGGCGGAGTCGTAGACGAGCCCGGTCATGGCCGTGTACGGGAACTGGTCGGCGCCGACGTAGTTGCGCTTGCGCAGCTCCAGCGGATCGATGTCCATCTTGGCGGCGAGAGCGTCCATGGCCCGTTCGATGGCGTACGTGGCCTCGGGTCGGCCGGCGCCGCGGTAGGCGTCGGTGGGCGTCATCGTGGTGAACACCGACTGGCACGTGAACGAGTACGCCTGCGGCAGGTCGTACACGCCGGCGTACAGGAAGGCGCCGAGCAGCGGGATGCCCGGCGTGACGAGTTGCAGGTACGCCCCCATGTCGGCCACGAGGTGGACCCGCACCGCGGTGAGCTTGCCGTCGGCGTCGGCGGCCAGCTCGATGTCCTGGATCTGGCCTCGCCCCTGGATCGTCGCGACCGCGTTCTCGCTGCGGTCCTCGGTCCACCGGGTCGGCACGCCCAGGCGCTGCGCGACGGCGACGGCGATCAGCTCCTCCGCGTACACGTCGAGCTTCGACCCGAAGCCGCCACCGACCGCCGGCGCGATCACGCGGATCTTGTGCT
>DASXAI010000398.1:0-6621 GCA_036406775.1 Acidimicrobiales bacterium | reverse complement strand
GACCTCTCGCGGCGTGGCGCACGTGAAGCTGGTGTGTCCGTGGCGCGCCTGCTCGCGGGCGAGCGCGGTGCACTTGTGGGCCTTCACGTGGGGGCGCAGCGCCGGGCCGGGGCGTACGGCCGCCATCGTGGCCAGGTTGTGCTCGAGGGCGTCGGCGTCGAAGAGGAGCGCCGGCGTGGGCAGGTCGTGGACGTGCACGGGTCGAGTCTCGCACCCGGCCGGCGTCCGGCTTTGCCGTGCGCCGCCGGGCCCGCCGGAGCACCGATTGTCGAGCGAAGCGAGTAGGAGCCGACCGAAGCGAAGCGGAGGGCGGCGACGAAGACAGTCATACGAGTTCGAACCAGAAGAATCCGTGGGGCGGGAGCGTGAGCAGATAGGTGAGCTCGCCGATGGGAGGGAAGGCGACCTTGCCGAGGAGCTCCACCGGGGTGCGTCCGTTGTACTGCTGCAACGGCACCTCCACCGGCTGGGCCTGGCGCGACAGGTTGGCCACGCAGAGGATCGGGTTGGCGCCGTACTCGGCCGGACCGCGCACGTAGACGAACACCGCCGGGTTGGCGACGGGGACCATCTCGTACGCCCCGACGGCCAGTTGCGGATGGCGGCTGCGGGCGTCGATCATGCGCCGGATCCAGTGCAGGAACGAGCCCGGATTGCGGCGGTGTGACTCCACGTTGACGGCCTGGTAGCCGTAGACGGGATCCATGATCGGCGGCAGGTAGAGCTGCTCGAAGTCGGACGACGAGAACCCGGCGTTGCGGTCGGGCGTCCACTGCATCGGCGTGCGCACGCCGTCACGGTCGCCGAGGAAGATGTTGTCGCCCATGCCGATCTCGTCGCCGTAGTAGAGGACGGGGCTCCCGGGCAGCGAGAACAACAGGGCGTGGAACAGCTCCATCAACGGCCGGTTGTTGTCGAGCAGGGGCGCGAGCCGTCGGCCGATGCCGGTGTTCCGCCGCATCTTCGGGTCGCGGGCGTACTCGGCGTACATCTCGTCGCGCTCGATGTCGGTGACCATCTCGAGCGTCAGCTCGTCGTGGTTGCGGAGGAACAGTCCCCATTGGCAGCCCTCGGGGATCGCCGGGAGCTCGTCGAGGATGCGCTCGATCGGCTCGCGATCGCCTCGCTTGGCGGCCAGGTACATGCGCGGCATGAGCGGGAAGTTGAAGCACATGTGGCACTCGTCGCCGTCGCCGAAGTAGTCGAGTACGTCGCTCGGCCACTGGTTGGCCTCAGCCAGCAAGACCTTGCCCGGGTGGGTGGAGTCGATCTCCTTGCGGAGGCGCTTCAGGAACGTGTGCGTCTCGACGAGGTTCTCGCCGTTGGTGCCGTCCCGCTCGTACAAGTACGGCACGGCGTCGAGACGGAAGCCGTCGAGCCCGATGTCGAGCCAGAAACGGACGACGTCGAGGATGGCGCTCGTGACTTCCGGGTTGTCGTAGTTGAGGTCGGGCTGGTGGCTGAAGAACCGGTGCCAGAAGTACTGCTGGCGCAGCGGGTCCCAACTCCAGTTGGAGCTCTCGGTGTCGTGGAAGATGACGCGCGCCTCGCCCCAGCGTTGGTCGTCGTCGCCCCACACGTACCAGTCGGCCTTCGGGTTGATGCGGTCCTGACGGCTCTCTTGGAACCACGGATGCTGGTCGCTGGTGTGGTTCATCACGAGGTCGGCCACGATCCGCAGCCCGCGGGCGTGCGCTTCCTCGACCAGCTCGACGGCGTCGGCCAGGACGCCGTAGGCGGGCAGGATGGTGAAGAAGTCGGAGATGTCGTAGCCGCCGTCGCGGAGCGGCGACTGGTAGAAGGGAAGCAGCCAGATGCAGTCGACGCCCAGCCACTCCAAGTAGTCGAGCTTGCTCGTGAGGCCCCGCAGGTCACCCTGGCCGTCGACGTTCCCATCAGCGAAGCCGCGCACGAACACTTCGTAGAAGATGGCCTGCTCGTACCATCTCGCGTTGCCCGGCTCGGGATGCACGCCCCTACTGGCTATCACGCGCCGCCTGCCACGCGCAGTGATCGGAACGTCATGGAATCACAACAAAAGGAACGGATATTCGTCACTCCGGCCGGGAAACCTGTGCGGCAGGTGGTGGGCAACGCCCGACAAGAAGGGACAACGTGCTCGACATCACGATCCGACGGCCGGGGACTGCCTCGGCCGTATGCCGTATGGATGGCGATCTGACCACGAGTGAAGCCACCGGTGTCCGGGCCATGACGTCATGGCTGCGCGACACCGGGACGGTGGTCGTCGATCTGCGGGGCATCGCCCGCTTCGACCGGCCGGGCCTGGCCGCCCTCATCGGCGTCCTGCGCCGGGTCCGCGCCAGCGCCGATCACGTCGGCCTGGCCGTCACGCTGCCGGCGATGTTGCGTTTCCTGAGAGCCGAAGGTCTCGACCGGCTCTTCCCGATCGAGCCGGCACCCGAGGAGCTGCTCGGCTCGGCGGCATGAGTACCGGGGGAGGGAGCCACGACCTCGTGGTCGTGGCCAATCGCCTCCCCGTCCAGCGCAGCGCGAGCTCCAGCGACGGTTGGGAGACCAGCCCGGGCGGTTTGGTGCGCGCCATGTTCTCGGTCCTCCACCACCGCAGGGGAGCGTGGGTGGGCTGGACGGGTACGGCCGGGGATGCGCCCGAGCCGTTCGAGCACGACGGCGTCCGGCTCCGGCCCGTGCGGCTGTCCCGGACCGAGATCGAGCAGTACTACGAGGGCCTCTCCAACGAGGCCCTCTGGCCGCTGTACCACGACGCCATTCGCCCGTCGACGTTCGAGTCGGCGTGGTGGGAGACCTACGTCCGGGTGAACGAGCGCTTCGCTGAGGCCGCCGCCGAGGAGGCGTGCGAGGGCGCGGCGGTGTGGGTGCACGACTACCACCTTCAGCTCGTCCCGCTGTTGCTGCGCGAGCTCCGACCCGATGTCCGCATCGGGTTCTTCCTCCACATCCCGTTCCCGCCGCAGGAGCTCTTCATGCGCCTGCCGTGGCGCGAGGAAGTGCTGCGGGGCCTCCTCGGGGCCGATGTCATCGGCTTCCAGCGTCGTGTCGCGGCCGAGAACTTCGCAGCCGTCGCCCGCCGCCTCGTCGGTGCCGAAGGCGAGCCACCGTTGGTGCACTTCGACGGCCGCACCGTCCAAGTGGGCACCTTCCCGATCTCGATCGATGTGGCCGAGTTCGACGAGATCGCCCGCCGGCCCGAGACCGCGGCACACGCCACCGAGTTCCGCCACCGCCTCGGCGATCCCCACATGGTGCTGCTCGGCGTCGACCGCCTCGACTACACGAAGGGCATCGACGTCCGCTTGGAGGCGTACCAGACGCTGCTCCGAGACGGTGAGCTCGACGCCCGACGCTGCGTCATGGTGCAGATCGCCGTGCCGACGCGAGAGGGGATCGACTACTACGAGGACGAGCGCCGGCGGGTCGAGGAACTGGTGGGCGAGATCAACGGCGAGTTCGGCGCCATCGGGTACCCGGCCGTCCACTACCTGCACCAGAGCCTGCCCCTTGACGAGCTCGTCGCGCTCTATCAAGCGGCCGATGTGATGATCGTGACACCGCTACGCGACGGCATGAACCTGGTGGCGAAGGAGTTTGCGGCCTCCCGCATCGACGAGCACGGCGTGCTGGTGCTGTCCGAGTTCGCCGGCGCCGCCGACGAGCTCACCGAGGCCGTCCTCGTGAATCCCCACGACCGCGACGCGGTGCAACGTGCCATTCTCGACGCCGTGGACATGGAACCCAAGGAAGCCCGGGTGCGGATGGCCGCCATCCGCGAGACCGTCGCCCAGAGCGACGTGCGGCAGTGGGCCGCCGGCTTCCTCACCCTCCTCGGCGTGGCGTCCACCGCGGCGTGAGCGCGCCCGCCGAGGTGGCGGCGGCCGTCGCTTCTGCACCCCGGCCGCTCCTGCTGGCTGTCGACGTCGACGGCACGTTGTCGCTCATCGTCTCGCATCCCGCCGACGCCGTCCTCGTGTCGGGCGCGAGCGAGGCGCTGGCCCGGCTGGCGGCCCTCGACGGCGTCACCGTCGCCGTGGTGTCGGGCCGGCCACTCCACGAGCTGCGCGAGCAGTTCGGCTTTCGCCTCGACACCCGCCTCATCGGCAGTCACGGACTCGAGGACTCGTCGGTCACGACCGCCCACTTGTCGCCGGCCGAGGAGGCGCGGATGGAGGCGCTGCGGTCGGAGCTCGACGCCATGGCGGCCGGCGTTCCCGGTGCGTGGGTGGAGAACAAGCCGTTGAGCGAGGTGCTGCACGTGCGCGGGGCCAGCGAGGCCGCCGGTGACGCCCTCCTGGCCGAAGCCGAGGCCCGGCTCCGGGACCGGCCCGGTCTCTCGCTCGTGCCCGGCCAGCGCGGCTTGGAGGTCGCCGTCCGCGCCGCGAGCAAGCTGCCCGCGGTCGAACGGCTGCGGGCCCAGACGGGCGTCGCCGCCGTGGTGTACATCGGCGACGACATGACCGACGAGACGGTGCTCAGCGGGCTGCAGCCCCCCGACATCGGCGTCAAGGTCGGCGACCTGCCGTCCGTGGCGCCGTATCGGCTCGACGGTCCGGCCGACGTCGTGCAGATGCTCGACGGTCTCGCCGACATCCTCTCTCGCGTTTCACGCTAGAGGAACGTCGCGGGTTCGTCGACGCCAGCGAGCGTCCGTGTCGGTCAGGCCGGCGGCTCGGGCGCCGGGCGTGGCTCGGGGGCGGCCGGTCCGAGGCCCAACCACCGAGCGGCGGGAGCCGCCGCGAGACCGTAGATCGTCACGGTGCCGACGATCACGAGGAAGGTGGCGGGCAGGAGATCGTCGGCGCCTCCCGTGCCCAGGGCGACGAGGGGAGCGGCGAACGTGGCCGCCCTCGACGCTGCGACGATGCCGCGGGGGTCCACCAGTCCGATGTAGACGCGCTCGTGTCGTGTCAGGTCGGTGCCTGCGGTGGCCACTGTCGCCACGACCGGCCGGATCACGACGATCAAGCACGCGATCAGGGCCGCCGTCGGTGCCAGCACGTCGGACAAGGACGACGGTGTGACGGTGGCCGATATCGAGATGAACAGCAGGCCGACGATGAGTTGCACGATCGTCCGGAAGAACGGCCGATCCTCCGGGGAGCTGATTCCCGGAATGTTGGCTACGGCGACGCCCATGGTGATCGCCGCGATCAGTCCAGTGTCGTCTCGGAGGGCGTTGCAGCCGGCGGCGACGGCCACGACGGTGGCGATGATCGCCTCGGTGGCGAGGATGCCGCGGACCTGGAGCTTGTCGACGAGAAGCCAGAGCATCACAGTGCCCGCCGCCCCGCCGAGGAGACCGAGCCCGATGTGGCCCGCGAACATGAGGAGCTCCCGACCCGGCCGGATGCCGACCCCGGCGGTGAGAGCTTGGAAGACCAGCGCCCCGATGATGGCGCCGATGGGGTCGATGGTGCTGCCCTCCCAACCCAGAATCGCCGTCAGCCGACGACCCGGACGAGCCCGTTCGAGCAGCGGTACGACGACGGTGGGCCCCGACACGATCAGGATCGCGCCCAGCATCAGGGCGGCGCGGGAAGACAGCCCCAGCAGGAACCACGCCAGCACGCCGGCGCCGGCCCACGTGATGGGGACACCCCACAGGATCAGTCGCCTCACGATGCGCTGGCTGTGACCCTCGAGCTCCTTGATGTTGAGATCGAGGCCTCCCTCGAACAAGATGACGGCCACCGCGAGGCTGACCATCGGCGTGAACGACGCCCCGAACAGCTGATTCGGGTTGATGGTGTCGGTGATGGTGCCGGCAACGAACCCGACGGGCAGCAGCACGACGATCGCCGGAATGCGCAGTTTCGTCGCCGCGATCTGGCAGCCGACGGCCAGGGCGAGCAGGAGGCCCAGGCCGACGAAGATCTCCGAAGTCGTCATCTGCCCCCCATCGTCGTCGGCGCCGGTCACCAAACGTCGTCTCGTCGACGTCCTGCATCGACCTTGATTCTGCAGCAGTTGGAAGCGGGGCCCGCCCGAACTGCAGGCTGGCGTAGAACGACCGGACGTGCTCGTGTTCGGCTCGGAGGAGCCGGTCGTGTTCGCCAACTCGCGGATGTTCCGCGTGCAGACCACCGCCTGGTCCGGGACCGCCCGCGGCCGAGATGCTCATGACCGGCACGGGGGTCAGTAGCCGGGCGCGCGGTCGTCCGCGACGAGTGTCGACGGCACGGGTGAGAGTGGCAGCTCGACAGTGAAGCGACAGCCTCGACCTCTGTTGGCGACGGTGATGCGGCCACCCCTACCTTCGACGAGGCCTTTGGCGATCGCCAGTCCCAGGCCGCCGCCCGCCGTGTCGCGCTGGCGGGCGGCGTCACCCCGGAAGGCAAGGTCGAACACGCGCCCGAGATCCTCGGCGGGGATGCCACCGCACTCGTCCGTGACGGACAGGCGGAAAATGGCGTTCCCGACATCGCCGTCGATCACCACTGTCCCTCCGGGGGAGGTGTGCCGCACGGCGTTGTCGAGCAGGTTGCGCAGCGTTCGCCGCATGTCGGCGGCCGGGACCTCGGCATCGCCCACGGCGACGAGGTTGACGACATTGACGGCACGAGCCGCCGCCGTTGGCTGCAGGACCTCGACCGCGTCGGAGACGACGTCCGCGGCCGATTCGAG